>NZ_JBEXYL010000115.1:0-23612 GCF_040630895.1 Streptomyces sp. NPDC005728 | reverse complement strand
GGGCCGGCTACCGCCTCCTCCGCCACCGCATCCTGCTCAGCTGACACTCCCGCGGGCCCAACGATCAACGGCTACGAAAATCTTGGAAGACCCGAACGTCTTACAGTCCCAACGCATGCGCAAGGAGGCCGCCGAGCCCTATGTGGTTGCCGATATTCAACCGCGCGCGGGGGGGTTCTGGCCTCCTGGTGTTCATTGTAGAGAACATCGGACCCACCATCGCACGCGACGTCGAGCTAAGCGTCACACCGCCCCTCCAGAGAGGCGAACGAAGCGACTGGGATGAGAAGACTGCTCGGGCTATCGCACGCAAGATTCCCCACCTGCCGCCGCGCCGGCGTCTGGAGTGGTACTTCTCCTTCGGCCCACGCTACTTCGAGACGACCGACTTCCCACAGCAGTACACGGTCACGGTCAGGTCGACGGGCCCTGGAGGGCCTGTCGAGCCTCTGACCTACGTGATTGATCTCGACGTGATCCAAGGTATGGCGCTGGATCGAGAGACGGTCGTTGCCAAGCTCGACCTGATCGCCAAGAACAACAGAGCGCTAGGTCAGTGATCATTTGGCACTCAACCAACGCCTGCGAGCAGACAGGAGACATGTCGGACAGAACCTCAGCGATCACGGCGTAGACCGTTCAAGAGGGAGGGCCGTGCCAGATCGTGCCGGGTACCACGGGGAACATCGGATACGAGTATCAGCGCGGCGCCGAGGGCCGAACAGCACGTCGACGCCCTGGACACCTACTGCAAGAACTGCCGTCACCCCTCCTCTGACGTCTCCGGATCCGACGGCGAAGCCCTCATCGACAACCGGCATCTCATCGGCGGGGACCAGACCGTCCGTGCGAAGCGCAAGCCGGCCCCGACCCCTCCCCCAGGGGCGAAGCTCGTCAAGGGCGGCACCTACAGCCGCTACGGCCTCAAGACGTACGTCGCCGGCGTCTCCCGCCCGCACATGTAAGCCCTGGTCGGCAACCAGGCGACTTTAACCAGGAGGCGTTACTAGCTTCCGCCGGATGAACACGACACCCTAGGACAAGCCCGGCCGTCACCGCGCCGGGGTGCGGCTCGCGCGCGAACTGGCCGGGCTGCGCCTGGTGGCCGCCGGGATGCTCGGTCTCGTCACCGCCGCCTTCGCGCTCAACCTCTCGTCGGCGAAGTCGCCCACACTCCCCCGCCATCCGTGTCCGTGACTCGAAGGGCAGGGAAGTCAAGACGCCACTCTCACCCGGTGCGCCGCCGCCTGGTTAGTGTTCGTCGCCTTCGCCGGGGAGTGACCGTCAGGACCTTCAGGGCCACCAAGGGATGGAACAGCAAGGCCGGTGAGGCCACCATGTTCACCACACGTACGAACTTCGCCCATACGGCCGCGTCCTTCACCGCAACGTGGAAGAGACGGGTGTTGTACCAGTGGGCGAAGCGCGCGGCGAGGGGCTGACGGTCCGGGGTCCACATCAGGTCTGAGTTGGTGGACAGCGTCCAGGGCCCCAGCAGCAGGCGGCCCAGCTTCTTCTGGAAGGCGCCGCCGAGGCCGTCCAGCCGGCCGGACGCTCGGTGTCGGTTCAGCATGCGCTGGAGCAGTTCCGCCTCCATCGCGGCCACGGTGAGGCCTTGGCCGTAGACGGGGTTGAAGACGCAGACGGCGTCGCCGACGGCTATGAGGCGATCCGGCCAGCCCTTGACCGCGTGGTAGAGCCGCCACTGGTTGTCGGCGTTGGTGTAGCGGCGGGTGGGCTCCTGGACGGTGCGCCGGCCGATCTGCTCGGCCAGTCGGGGGTTGTTCAGGGTCTCGGCGAAGGCCAGGTAACCCTTGTCGTCGGTCGGCGGCTGGTCCTGAAATCCGAACAACGAGCAGGTCCATCGATCGCGCTCGACGGCGAGCAGGACTCCGGCCCGGGGCACACTGGGAGCGAACAGCATCTGGTAGGCAACGTAGTAGTCCGGGTGGCCGGGGTGGCTCTCCTGGGGCCGGTCGAAGTTCATCGACGTGTAGGTGACTTTGGCCTTCACGGTCCGTTTGGGCGGCACGGTGATCCCTGCCGCGCCCAGCCAGTCCGTCAGGGAGCTGGACCGTCCGGAGGCGTCGACGACCAGGTCGGCGACCAGCTCGAACGGCTCCGAAGTCTGCGAGGACTGTGTGGATTCCGTGCTCTGCGACCTGCAGGTCACGCCACTCACCCGGCCCGAGAGGTCCCTGGTCAGGCCCATGCACTGGGTGGACGGCAGCAGCGTCACCTGGGGAAGGGCGAGCACCTTGCGCCGCAGGCGGCGTTCCAGCTCATCGCGGGTGAAGGTCTGGATCAGGACACCCGTACGGTGTCGTGGTGCGAGTCCGACGGGCAGCAGGAAGTCGATGCCCTCTCCGTAGTCGAAGACCGGCGCTCCCGCTTCGCGCAATTCCTCGCGTAGCCCTGGGAACAGCCGCTCGAGGATCTCCCCGCCCTTGGCCAGCATCGCGTGCGCGTGGTAGCCCTGCGGAGCGCCGGGATGAACGCCGGTGTCCTTGTCGACGGCGTCCCGTTCCACGAGGACAACCTCGTGGAAGAAGTCGGCCAGTACGCGTGCGGTCACCAGTCCCGCGTAGCTGCCGCCGATGACGATGGCCTTGTTCCAAGGGCGATCTGTGCTCATGTCGTCTCCCATCCACTCAAGTCAACGGCGCTGCCGAGGGCCCCGGTGCGGGGTTCGGGAAGCACCCGGGGAGCGCGTGCAGGCCCACGATCATGCGTCCGTGGGCCTGCACGCCGTAACGTCAGATCCGGTCGGCTGCGATGAGGAGGTAGTGGAAGCTGCCCTCCTTGTAGGCGGTCAGGAACGGGTCCTCGATGCCGGTGGCCACGGAGGACTTGGCGCGCAGTTCCCAGTAGGGGATGGTGTCCGGGGTCAGGTCGACGACCTGGATGGGGACGAGGTTGTTGGCGGCCAGTGCCTTGAAGTACTCGCTGCGCGGGTGGATGTTGCAGGTGTAGTGCTCGTCGATCCTGCTGACGGCCTTGGAGCGCATGCCGGTGACGTCGTTGGAGCAGCCGGTGATGCAGACGTAGCGTCCGCCGTACTCAAGGAGGCGGGAAAACTCGGCGAAGAGGTCGAAGAGGTCGACGTACATCGTCGTCTCGTTGGTCCAGATGGCGCGGCGGGAGCCGGTCTCCAGACGGGTGTCGAGCATGTTGCGGATATGGAAGCGGACCTTGTCAACCACCCCTCGCTGCTTCACCTGTCCGTTGGCGAAGTCGACTTGCTGTTCGGAGATGCTGACTCCGTCCACGTGGCAGCCGAAGCGCGCGTTGGCCATGAAGCTGGTGCCGCCACGGCCGGAACCGGCGTCCAGTAGATGGTCGTCCGGGGTGATGTCGCCGAGGTGGTCGAGGAGTACCTCGGCCTGCGCGGTCTCCAGGCGGTGCAGTTCCTCGATGACGCGCTGGTCGCGGGTCTCCGGCGGACCGGCAAGGAGCGAGGGGTCCCACTCGCCAAGGCCGTAGTGGTGGTGGTAGAGGCCGTCGACCTCGCCGAGCTTGATGTTGACGGGGTCCTTCTCCTTGTTCCAGTACTCTGCGACCGACTTCTGGTAGTCGGTGCGCAGGACATCGCGCATGGCGATGCTTTCCATCTGGGTGGAGATCTTGCCCATGGGGATTCCTTACGTGTGGCTCGGGTGGGGATGCGCAGAGGGACGCGCGGGCTCAGGCAGCCTGTGTGGTCTCGTGGTAGCGGCCGCTGCTCGCGTGCCACTCACGGCTGCCGCCGACCCAGGCCCAGGTGCCGGCGAGAAAGCGGCGCAGCTCCGGGGAGCCGCTCTGGGCGAGCGCAGCCGCCTCGGACTCGAAGGTGAGCATCAGCTCGTTGTGGATGTCGACGCTGCGGTCGACGGCCTCCTCCAGCGAGCAGCCGTCCTCGGCGGCGATCAGCCGGGGCAGGCTGAAGTCCGTCGGGTTCTCCTTGGCCATGGAGTAGAGGTCGTTGACGATCACGCTCGCGGTGCCCGCCATGGTGAACGCGCGCCGTACCCGGGGGTCGGAGAACTCGGCGTAGGGCACCTCGTATCCGGCGATCGCGTCGACGAGCACCATGCACGGCACGAAGCTGTTCTCATGCCGGTGCATCAGGAACTCCCAGACGGGTGGGACGTGGCCGGAGGCCTGCCAGTAACCCTCCTGGTTGTAGGCGACGAACATGATGCCCAGCTCGTGGCGGAGCCGACGTACCTGTGAGGTCGTCGCGTACGTGTGGAGGCCGCGCAGGCTGTCCCGGAGCGCTCGCATGACCGGGTCCGCCTGGACGACCTCCTCCAGCTGGGGGGCGTAGCCGATCGGGAGGTGGGCCTGGTCGATCACCGAGTGGGCGATGGCGAGCCGTTGGCCGAGCCGCTCCGGCTGTGCCTCCTCGACCTCGCCGTCCACGTAGTGGTCATCGACAGCCCACTCCGACAGCGCGCACTTGGCCGCCGCCAGCAGCCGGTCCGGGTCGTCGGACTCAGGGTGGGCGAGCATGATCAGCCGGCCGAAGTCGGCCCTGCGGATCTTGTCCAGCTGGCCCGGATAGATCCCGATCTCCTCGGCCCACTGCACCAGGCGCTCGGTGACGGTCTCACCCAGCGCGGGGTCGTCCCGCACAGCGGGCGGACAGTGCAGGCGGGGGCCGGGATCAGACGCCGGGGCCGGCGCCGCCGCCTCCCGGCGGGGATCGGGAGCGGTGCGCTCACGCGCGGTGGTGGGTGGCAGGCCGGACACGCACGCCATGCCGGTCCAGCGGCCTGCCGGCGAGGCGCCCGGGCCAGTGAGGCCAAGTGCTGCTGCGGACGCGCCCAGCCCGGTGGGGCCGTTCGGCAGTGCGGTAGGGCGCGGAGGCCCACTCGTGGGCTGCTGCGCGGCATCTGACGCATGCCCGGGCGCCAGTTGATGCCCAGCCGCCGCCGCGTTCCCACCCGCCGGCGGATGCACCGCCGTGGGCCGATGCGCGATCACCGGCGTTGGCAGCGGCAGCGCGCCCGTACGGTGCGCGGTACGGCCGGTTCGGGAGCGGTGCGAGGTGGCCGCCGCTCCCAAGGGAACGTGTGCTGCCGAGGTGCCGAGCCCGGTGGGGCCGGAGGGGAGTCGCGAGGGGAACATGGCGGACGGTGGGCGGGCCGGGGGCGACGTCCCGGCCGATAGCAGGGCCCGTACCAGGCCCGCCATGTCGTGGGCCGCGGCGGGTGCCGTGACCCGGGAGATCAACGACACTGTCGTCAGCTCCCGTTCGTGCGGGCGATCTCGACGTTCTCCAGAACGCCGAGGGCGTCGGGCACCAGGACGGCGGCCGAGTAGTACGTGCTGACCAGGTACGAGATGATCGCCTGCTCGTTGATGCCCATGAACCGCACGTTCAGGCCCGGCTCGACCTCGTCCGGGATCCCGGTCTGGTGGAGGCCGATGACGCCCTGGTCGTCCTCGCCGGTACGCATGGCAATGATGGACGTCGTGCCCTGCTGGCTGATCGGGATCTTGCCGCACGGCAGCAGCGGCACCCCGCGCCATGCGGGAATCTGGTTGCCGTTGAGATCGATGCTGCCGAAGTAGATGCCCCGCTTGTTGCACTGACGGCCGAACGCGGCGATGGCCTTGGGGTGGGCGAGGAAGCAGCGGGTCTTGCGGCGCATGCTGAGCAGCTCGTCCATGTCGTCCGGGGTCGGCGGGCCCGCATAGGTGGAGATCCGCTGGTCGAAGTCGGCGTTGTGGAGCAGGCCGAACTCCTGGTTGTTGATGAGCTCGTGCTCCTGCCGCTCGCGCAGCGCCTCGATGGTCAGCCGCAACTGCTGCTGCGTCTGGTTCATCGGCTCGTTGTAGAGGTCGGCGACCCTGCTGTGCACCCGCAGCACCGTCTGCGCCACGCTCAGCTCGTATTCCCGTGGCGCGAGTTCGTAGTCGGCGAAGGTCTGCGGCAGGGTCTCCTCGCCCACGTGCCCCGAGCTGAGCATGATCGCCGCCTCACCCGACCGGTTCAGCTTGCGGTGTCCGTTGGAACTGATCTGCTGAACGTGCGTACGCAGCGCCTCATGGCGGTCGGCGACCGCCTTGTAGGCCGTCAGCGGCAGCGCGAGAACTGTGGTGGCGGTCGTCGCGCGGGCCGTGAAGTCCCACTTCTTGGCCGGCCCGGCAAGCACCCGGCCGCCGAAGGTGTCCCCGTCGGCCAGTAGCCCGATCACGGCCTCTTCGCCGTACGGGCCCTCACCGAGCTTCTCGATTTTGCCGTGCGCGATCAGGTAGACGTGGTCGGCCTTGCGGCCCTCCTGCACGATGACCTGGCCGGCAGTGAACTCCTTCTGCACGAACTTGTCGGCCAGCGCGCCGAGCGCGTCACCGTCGGAAAAGCCGCGAAGCAGGGGCAGTTCACCAAGTTCGGCGGGGACCACCTGGACCTTGGAGCCGGTCTTCACGAAGGTCACGCGACCGTCGCCGACGGCGTAGGAGAGGCGGCGGTTGACCCGGTAGGTGGCTCCGGGCACGTTCACCCAGGGCAGGATGCGGGTCGCCCATCGGGAGCTGATTCCCTGCATCTGGGGTTCGGATTTGGTGGTGGTGGCGAGATTGCGCGCCGCCGCGGTGCTGAGGCTCTGCTGCTCCTGCTGCCGCTGGTCCGACTCCGGACCCGCCGCCGGCGCTGTCACTGTGTCGAGGGACATGGCTCTGCCTCGTCTTCCATGGCACGTAGAGGCGCGACGACCTGCTGTCGTCACGCTGCGTAAACAGAAGTAGCAGAGTGGCACTTACGTTGAGTAAGCAATCCGGACGGCGCGCGATGCAGGAGGCATTTCGCAACTGCGCCCCTCGCGCGCCCCCCGTGGACATCACGCCTGGTCGAACGATTCCGCAGGTCAACCAGGGGATGACTGCGCAGGGAGGAATCCCCGGAAGACGACGCGTACTCAGAGTGACCGGCGTGGCGGCCGTACACCGCGCCGTGCCGACTGGGGCGGCGGAGTCTGCACTTTTCAGCGAAGTCCCGGCCGCTGGTGCGGCCAGGACTGGCTTTCACGTCAGTCCGCGAAGGCTCTGTCCAGCACCGGCCGCCTTGCCGATCGATCCGGACAGGAGGTGCCGGTAGACCTTGAACGTGACATCAACGCTCTTGTGCCCCGTCCACTCGGCGACATCCGTGAGCAGAAGGACTCACCGATCACGCGCTCGGTGAGTCTTTTGAGGTGAGGCAAGGCAGTGAGAGGAGACGAAGCCCTCTCGCTGGTCGAGATGGAATGGAGAACCGGGGCTCTCGGGGAGTAATCGTCAAGACCCGCGGATCGGGCGGGTGCCCACTCCGAAGCCGATGGGGGGATCGTAGTGGCATGAAAGAGCAGCGGTTCGACGTGTGGGCGGCCGGGGCCACGTACGAGCGGTACATGGGTCGGTGGAGTCGTCTCGCGGCGGAGGAGTTCGCGACGTGGCTCAACTGTGCTGACAACCTACGGTGGTTGGACGTGGGATGCGGTACTGGTGTGCTGTCGGCAGTGGTGACCGCCCGGTGCCGGCCCCGAATGGTGGTGGGTATCGACCGGTCCGAGGGGTTCGTTGGCTCAGCCCGGGCTGCAGTTCCCCTCTCGACGCACTGCATCGTGGCAGACGCAATGTCCCTTCCGGTACGCGACGAAACGTGGGACGTCGCGGTCAGCGGTCTGACACTGAATTTCCTTCCTGAGCCCACCGCGGCAGTGGCCGAGATGGCACGGGTGGTCCGGACAGGCGGCCTGGTGGCAGCATATGTGTGGGACTACGCCGAAGGCATGGGCTTCCTGCGCCGATTCTGGGACGCGGCCATCGAGACGGACCCGTCCGCAGTCGCGCTGGACGAGGGCCGTCGGTTCGCTGTATGCCGTCCGGAACGGTTGTCCAAGGTGTGGGCTGACGCGGGACTCGTCGACGTGTCCACTGCCCCGATCGAGGTGCCCACGGTCTTCGCCGACTTCGCCGACCTGTGGGAGCCCTTCCTGGCGGGGCAGGGCCCCGCACCCGGCTACGTAGCCTCGCTCACCCCAGCCGACCGTGACCAGGTACGTGACGCGCTCAGCGCCGCTGTCCCCAGGAGGCTGGACGGTTCCATTGCGCTGACCGCCCGGGCCTGGGCTGTGAGCGGTCGGAGGGCAGTCCACTCAGGGGCGAGCTGCGCCCCCGCGGCGCCTGAAGAGGCTGGAGGAGCCCTGGGTGATCACCGGCTACCGGGCGATCATCGACCCGGCAGCCTTGGGGCGCGGGGTGGAGGTGGCCAGAACGCTCATGGTCGGTCCCGGATACTGTCGCGGTGCGCGGCAGGTATCCCGGGGAGGGCGGCCGAGTACCGGCTGCGGCGTTCTTACGGCGTGTGCGGGGCGGTGGTGAGGAAGTCCAGGACGAGGGGACTGACGTGGGAACGGAACTCCTCGAAGTAGGCGTGCCGGGCTTCGGGAACCAGGTGTAGCCGGGCGCCGGGGATGCGGCCGGCGAGCAGGGGTGCGTTGGCGGTGGGATTGAGCAGGTCGTCGCTCCCGTGGACTACCAGGGTGGGTGCGCTGATGTGAGGCAGAAGATCCCAGGCGTTGTGCCGGTTGCTGGCCGCAAGGTGGTGGCGCCGGGCGTGAGCAGGCATGCCGGGGTCGCCGAGGGTGTGGTGCGGCCGGGATGGGAGGCGAGCCATCGGGGCGTGTACATCAGCTCCAGCAGGGCCTGTCGCGCGGCTCCAGGCTGAGGTTGCGCCAAGGCTCGGCGGACGTCGTTGCCGCGCTCGACGCTGTGCGGGCCGCCGGGTGAGGTGCAGCCGAGAACCAGGGCGCCCACCCGGTGCGGATGGCGGGCCGCGAGCTGCTGGGCCACCCGTCCGCCCATGGACGTGCCGTAGACGTCGGCCCGGTCGATGCCGAGTTCGTCCAGGACAGCGATGACGTCCTGGGCGAACAGTTCGGTGCTGTAGGGGGTGTCGGGCTTGTCACTGTCGCCGGTGCCGCGGTAGTCCAGCGTGAGGGTGCTGCGAGCCAGATGGAAGTCGGCGCGAACCGCGTCCCACCAGTGGTGGTTGTTGGCCTGGCCCGCCAGCAGAACCAGCGGCGCCCCCTGACCCTGCAGCTGGTAGGCGATGCGAGCTCCGTCCGGTGTCATCGCGTGCGTCATCGGCTTCCTCGCTCCCGTGTCGGCCGGCAGAGTAACCCGTATGGGTCCCGGGCCTGAGCAGGCGGTGCAGCCGGGGGCGACCCCATGGTGTCGCCACGCTCCACGGTCGGACAGCGCGCGGCTGCGCACTCGGTCCCGCGCATGACGCTTCGTGCCGGACAGTCCGCTCACCCATCGCGCACGTACGGAGCCCGCGTCGTGGAGAGCAAAGGTGCAGCTGGTGGCCAGGCGGGCGTACTTGGCATGCTTGCCGGGCGGCGGTCTGTGCCGGACGCGGGTGAATGCCACGGGAACGGCGTCCGGAGCAGCGCCGGCTTCAGCACATTCTGGCCGGGAGGGTTTCGCCGAGGTCGGTGTGCTGCCAGGTGGGCTCCGGTGCTGGCCACCGGCTCCTACGAGGCAGCCGGGGCGGCAGGCCGCCCCGGCTTCGACCGCGAGACCTACAAGCAGCGCAACACCGTCGAACGGTGCATCAATCGCCTCAAGCAGTGGCGAGGCATCGCCACCCGCTACGAGAAGACCGCCACTATCTACCTCGCCGGACTCCCTATCGCAGGCATCTTCCTCTGGTCCGCCCGGTGATCCAAGCGAAACCGCCTAGTAGGCCGGGTCCGCAACTCGGAGCCGCCTACAAAACCTGGTACAACCCTGAGCCGGCCAAACGTGTCCTCGTAGGTGCAGGCGATGCACCTGGGGCTCGCCAGCGCGTCCCTGGTGCTTGCCGTGCCGGGGGGAGGTTTGAAGGGGAGACATGATCAGGCGAGTCCGGCTAGGTCCGGTGTATGCAGCAACTACTGCCGTGTTGGGTGTGGGACTGCTCCTGGGTGCGCCGGCGACGCGCGGGCCCGGGTCGGCGGACGTGGGGCTCCTGCCCGCAGCAAGTGCCCTGCTCCAGGCCAAGAGCGCGGGGGACGAGGACCGGCTGACGCTCGACCGTCTGGACCAGGACGGCGGCGAGCTCATGCACGTGGGGTCGACGTTCCACGTGCATGCCGGGTTCACCTACCACGGCGAGCAGGCACTTCGACAGGTGCGGGTCTCTGTCACTCTGTCCGAAGGACTCTCGTTCACGACGGAGTACAGCAACTGCGAGTACGGCACCGCTGTACATCGCCCGGAGATCAAGACGTTCCACACCGTGTTGTGCCTGATCGACATGCGGGTCGAGCCCGGAGAGTCCCTCGACCTGGCGCCCATCGCCCTGAAAGTGGGCGAGTCTGCGCTCTGGGAGCACGTGGACGTGGCGGATGCGACCAGCATGGCCTGGTCGGGCGCCAAGTGGCAGGACCGCCATCGGGGTCGGGGCAAGAAGCTGACCCTCGTAAAGCGGACCGGAGGCGTGCCTCCCGCCGCCCGCAAGACCGAAGGCATGTCGAACGGCCGGGTGGACGTGCCCGTGGACAACGCGTGGGATCTCGAGGTGACGGGAGCCGCGGTCAAGGGCAAGAAGGGCGACACGGTCACGGCCGACCTGGCCCTGGACTTCCACGGTGCCGATGTTGAGGCCCAACGGAGCGTCGAGAACGACGACCCATTCGCCAATGTCGAGGTGCGGCTCCCCGAAGGCGTGACGGTGGTTAGCGCTCCGAAGGACTGCTGGCGCTCCACCAAGGAGCCAACGCCCTACCTGTGCGGCTACGGCCTGAAAACCAACGGCTTCGACGTACCGGTGCTCCGGGACGGGTTCCACAAGGCCTTTCCCTTCAAGCTGCGGATCGACAACCCGTCCAAACTCACCCGCGGCAGGATCCGTATGGACGCACCGGCGAAGCGGCTGCGGGACGACGCCGACCCCAGCAACAGCACCGCTCCCATCACCATCGAGGCCGTCGGCGGATCCGGCGGCTCGGGCCGGACGGCATGGGGCGTCGCCGCAGGCGCCGGAGCCCTGGCCCTGACCGGGCTCCTCACCGTTGCCCTCGTCCGCGCATGTCGACGCACGCGCTGACGCCCCCGTGCGATCCGCGACCATCTGCACAAGCGCGGAATCCGCGCGGCGATCCCGGTTCCGGCCGACCAACGAGGCCACCGACTGCGCCGCGGCAGCCGAGGCGGCAGACCACCGGCCTTCGACCGCGAGACCTACAAGCAGCGCAACCGTAGAGCGGTGCATCAACCGCCTCAAGCTATGGCGGGGCATCGCCACCCGCTACGAGAAGACAGCCACCATCTACCTGGCCGGGCTCCACATCGCAGGCATCTTCCTCTGGTCCGCCAGATGATCCAAACGAAACCACCCAGGCCTGCGCTGCACGTTGGACACGTAAGCGCGTGTATGAACATCCCCCCGCGGATATACCCGCCAGGCCCCGTACGGCGCAGTAGCGCAGTGCGGGGCCTCGCGGTGTCCGGGCAAGGCACCAGAGGCGCACGCGCAGGTGAGCACGGCGCGACGCGATATCGGGCAAGTCTCCAATTCCCCTACCGGCATTCCTACCAACTCCCCTACCGGCACCGGGCGGAGGGCGCGCAGAGTTTCGCCTGGTCAGCACTCATGTTATCGACGCGGCACATGACGCCGACGCCCTTGCTGAGGCGGTCGGGGACCGCCGTCTGACGGCCGTCGTGTGCACCCACGCCCACAACGACCACATCGACGCGGCGCCTGCCCTGGCCGACCGCACGGGCGCCACGATCTGGCTGCATCGTGACGACCTGCGCTGTGGAGGCTGCCCCACCCCGACCGTGACCCTGACGCCCATCTGGCCGACGGCCGGGTCATCGAGGCGGCCGGTGTCGACCTCCCGGGGCTGCAGACCCCGGGCTAGGCGTCAGGTGCGGTCTGCCTCTACGACCTGCCCTGGCCGCGGTGTTCACCGGCGACACCCTCTTCCAGACGGAGCCAGCGCGACCTGGCGCTCGTACTCCCACTTCCCGACGGTCATCGACTCCTTCCGCGACCACCTGCTCGGCCTCCCACCGGAGACGAGGATCCCTCCTCACGGGTCACGGCGATCCGACCATGGTGGGTGCGGAGGCCGCTCATCTGGACGAGTGGATCACCCTAGGGCACTGAGCCCTGACGGGTTCCGCCGTCGGACGCCGTACTCAGAGCACGCCCACCAGCACGATGATCAGGGCGGGCAGTGCGATGAAGACGGTGCCGAGGTAGACGGCGAGGACCCACCGGTGCTCGGAGGCGATGCGGGCGAGGCTCTCGGCGCAGAACAGCGGCACCGGGCGCAGGAGCGGTATCACGTAGATCACGACGATCGCGAAGAGGTTGTAGATCAGATGCACGAAGGCTGCCTGCAGGCCGATCTTCGCGTCCTGTCCGACGCCTGCGAACGCCGCGAAGACCACCGTGAACGTTGTGCCGAGGTTGGAGCCGACGACGACGGGATACACCTGCGCCGGTGTCAGGATGCCTGCTCCGGCGAAGGGGACCAGCACGGACGTGGTGATGGTCGAGGACTGGGTGACGACGGTTACTCCCATGCCTGAGGCCATGGCGAGGTAGGCGTTGCGGCCGACGGCCTTGATCAGAATGTCGCGGGCCCTGCCAACCATGAGCAGCTTGAGCAGCTTTCCCAGGTAGCGGACGGCGACCAGGATCAGCGCGGCGCCGATCACGATGGTGAACAGCGGACCGAGTGTGCTGCTGACCTGCGAGGTCGCGTGGATCACTCCGTGTTCCACCGGTCTGGTGGCCGCCCGGATGATGTTGAAGTGGGCCGGGTTGGGCAACCAGTCCGTGCCGTACAGCGCATTGGTCAACGTCCCGCTGATGTGTTTCAGCGGATGCCAGATCAGCTCAATCGGGAAGAAGATCAGCAGCGCGAGCCAGTTGTAGAAGTCATGGACGGTCGAGGCGCCCAGCGCCCTGCGGAACTCTGTGCGGTCGCCGATGAAGGTCAGTGCGACCAGGCTCGTCGTCACGGTGGTGCCGACGTTCGCGCCCAGAATGATGGGGATCGCGCCCTGGATGGGCAACGCGCCCGACCCTACGGCGGTGACAGCGATGGCCGTCGTCGTGGTCGACGACTGGATCAGGACCGTACCGAGAACGCTGACGCTCAGCCCGACCCACGGGTGCGCGGCGAAGGCGAACATGGTGTGCGCCGCGTCGCTGCCCAGCCCCGCAAAGCCGCGGCTGATGATGCTCACGGCACAGATCAGCAGGTAGATCAGCCCAGCGACACCGCACCAGCCGAGGGCTTTGGTTCATGCAGGGAGCTGGATGGCTCCGACGCCGCTCTCGGCCGCGGGGGCCGTGAGCGCCGAGCCGCCGGAAGGGGTTCGCCCGGAGACGTCACCCTTTTGGTGGCTGTTGTCCGGCCCGCTGTCGGATGTGGCTTCCGCCATGAACCAAGGGGCTACGAGCTCCTGACGAGGGGCGCGCGTGGCTGAGCGCCGTACGTCTGCAACGGACGGCTGGTGCCGTCAGCGACTGCGGCTTCTCCTGGCCCGACGCCAGGTGGCCATGGTCGGGCTCGCCGGCCGGGGCCCATTGCGGGCCCAGGCCGCATGTTGGTGGGCCCGCACGATCGTGGAGTCCACCGACACCGCCCAAGCCAGGTCCTCGTCGGCGTCTGCCTGGGCCATCAGCGCGGTGAACACCCGCTCCCACGTGCCGTCGACGGCCCACATCCGCAGCCGGTTGTAGACGCCGCCCCGCCAGTTTCCGTACTTCTCCGGCAGGTGCACCCACTGCGTTCCGGTCTGGAACTTGAAAGCGATCGCGTCGATCACCTCCCGGTGATCCCTCCAGCGGCCACCCGCACCGGCGTCCGGTCCGGGAGCAACGGCCCGATCCGCGCCCACTGCGCATCAGTCAACGACACACCGGACCAACGATCCGATGATCTAAACGAAACGCCCTAGAGGTGATGCCCGGCAAGCGCGCGGGCAGGTCGCGGTTGCAGGCCGCTCGCGCGTGGATGGGCGGGTGCTCCCCGGCGGTTCCGTCACGAACTCAACTGGACGCCGTGACCGGGGACCACATGCCGAGCCACTGCTCGGCGCCCCATGCCTCGAACCGCTCTACCTCGGTGAACCCCAGCTTCACCGCGAGACGCATCGAGCCGACGTTGGCGGTCTGAGTGGTGAGCACCACCGGCTCGCCAGGAAGGACGCCGTCGAACCAGCCGAGTGCCGCCGCGCACGCCTCGGCGGCGTACCCGAATCCCCACGCCCGCGGCAGGAACAGGTAGCCGAGGTCGGCCTTCCCCACGGCAGCCGGGCGACGGTGCCCGGTTGCCCTCCTGAGCAGGATCTGGCCGATCATCACCCCGTCGAGATCAACGACGAAACTCCCGGGCCACCGCTCGGGCACCTCAGGCATCTCGCGCTCAAGCTCGTCACGCGGGCGGGGACCGCCGAGGTAGGTGTTCACCTCTGGCGAGGCGAGCAGCTCGATGAACGCCGCACGGTCCCGCGCCTCGGGCTCACGGAGCACGAGCCGCTCGGTCCTGATCGGCTCAGGCGGCCAAGCCGCGAGTCCCAGATCTTCCATCCGCGCACGCTAACAGACGGTCAAACCAACCGAACGGGAAACGCTTAGCTCCCTGACCTACGACGCTTACCGATTTCGGCGCTTCGAGGTGGTTGGCCGGTTTATACGGCTGACGGACGGTCACTTGCGCAGTACGTCGTTGGTATGCGCTATGCGGATGACGGGTGGAACCGCCCTCGTCGGCCGGACTCCCTCGGAGTTGGAGCAGCGGATGTTCGATCGAGTCGAGAGCAGAGCACCTCGTACGGCGGCCGCACGAGGCTCTGCCGCGCACGCCCGCCGTACGAGGTGTGCCGCATGGTGAGAAGGTCCGAAGACCCCGACGTCAAACCTTCCGGATCCGGTCGGCGATCTCCTGCCTCGCCGCGAACCCGGCCGCCTTGTACGTCGCGACGCCGCCGACATTAGAGCTCGGCGTGCACACGCGCACGCTTGACGAGCCCATCTCCCGCAGTGCGGCCGCCCCGGCGACGGTGATCGCCCGGCCAAAGCCGCGGCCGCGGTGGTCCGCATGGACGCCCATCGGCTCGACCAGTCCCGGCTTCCCCGGGCCGGCCGACCAGACCGTCACCACCGCCGCGGGGTTCCCCTGGTCGTCGTAAGCGCCCAGGCATCGGGCGTCGGCGTAGAACGGTCCCGCGGACATCTCGTGCCGGTACTCGCGCGTGGGCCTCGTGGTGTTGAACGCGGACCGCAGGACGTCGGCGAAGTCCTGTGCCTGCTCCAGGCCGATCGCCTTGATCCACACGCCGGGGTCCTCCACCGCTTCGGCGAGGTCGCGGAAGAGCGGCGTCCACGGCTCGTCGACACCCCAGCCCTCCTTGGTCAACAGGTCGTGGAGCAGCAGGCCCTGCGGCGCCTCGATGGACACCGCTCCTTCCGGCAGCACGCCGCGCTCAGGCAGCGAAAAGTCCTCGACGAGCCGCCGCGCCAAGTCCTCGTCCTGGAAAGCGTCGGGAGCGACCGTCATCCGCATCACCGTCGGCGAATCCAGCATCCCGACAGCGAGGATCCGTCCGTTCCGGCTCCAGGTCCGGACCACCGCGGCCGTCTCGGCCGTTCCGAACCGGTAGTTCCAGCCGATGTCCCCGGGATGCAGCTGCATCGGCGCTACGTCGTGCTGCCACTCCCGCAGCGCCGCAATAGCCTCACTCACCCCGTCGGCCGTCGGCGTACTCAGCACAATCGTCATAGCCGGGATCTGACACCCCCCTTTCGGTGGCGTGCAACCGATTAACTGACCAAGCGCTTCAGGGTGATGGTGGCGGGAGGTCGATGGCGAGTCCGGTCCCGGCGAGGAAGCCGTCGAGGACGTCGGGGCGGTACTGGAGGCGCTTGAGTCGTTTGCGCACGAGCGCGGCGAGTAGGTCGAGGGCAACGCAGGCGAGGTTCGCGGGGCTGTGTTTCACGTGGGCCCACAGGTACTCGACCGCGTTCAGCTCGGGTGCGCAGGCGGGCAGTCAGTAGAGGTACATCGAGCGGATCATCCGCTGCAGCAAGGGCTCCGCCATGACTCGCACGCGAGGACGTGATGGAGCACATGCACGTCCATCTCCCCCGCGTGTTCGAGAGCGCCGCCCGCGGCGAAGCTACTGAACTTGATTGGGTGATGTCGGCGCCGTTCGCCTGACGGCGGCCGCTCAGCTCCGGTAGCTCTGGAACGTGAGATACGCGCAGGGCGGCGGGTTGACCGACGCTGGGAGGGCGGCTCGGGAGCGGATCCGTCTGCAGGCCGTTGAATGCTTCGAGCGCGGGGAGAGTAACCGGGAGATTGTTGCCGGTCTGCGAGTTGGCGAGCGATCGGTGGAGCGGTGGCGCCGCCAGTGGCGCGAGCGCGGCAAGGCTGGAGTCCTGTCGAAGGGTTCACCCGGGCGGCCGAGGCTCAGCGAGAAGCAGAGCGTCAAGCTGGAGCGGGAGTTGGAGCGCGGCCCTCTGGTCCACGGCTGGGTTGATCAGCGGTCGACCCTGGCCCGGGTGAAGACGCTGATCGGCCGGCTGTTCCACGTGAGCTACACGGTCGAGGGGACGTGGCGACTGCTCAAGCGGCACGGCTGGTCGTGGCAGCAACCGACCCGCCGTGCGATCGAGCGTGACGACGATGCGGTGGACCTGTGGAAGAAGGAGGGCTGGCCGCGGGTAAGAGCATCGCGGCGGCTCGCGACGGATGGATAGTTTTCGAGGACGAGGCCAGTCAGTCGCTGACGCCGCCGCGAGCCAGGTCCTGGGGCCGTCGGGGGCTGGACCGCGGTGGTCCGAGTGCGCGGCCGGGGCTCGGGCCGGGTATCGATGGCAGGCATAACCTGCTACAAGCCCGGCGAACGATCGCGGCTCTTCTACTCCGTCCGCGAGTACACCGGACGCAAGGACCAGCCCAAGGGCTTCGGCTGGCGAGACTTCCGCGACCTGCTGATCCGCTCCCGCATCCAGCTCGGCGGCCCGATCGTCCTGGTCTGGGACAACGTCCGCTTGCACCTGACCAAGCCCCTGCGGGAGTTCATCGAAGCGAACGGGGAGTGGCTCACGGTCTTCCAACTGCCCACCTACGCGCCCGACCTGAACCCGCAAGAAGGCATCTGGTCGCTGGTCAAGCGCGACATCGGCAACCTCGCCGCCGCCGACCTCAGCCAGATCACCCGCGCCGTGAAGCGCAAGCTCAAGATGCTGCAGTACCGGCCGGAGGTCATCGACGGCTGCCTCGCTGGCACCGGCCTGGCCCTGGACGCGTGAACACAATGGCTGGCCGATCGGCGATTGGCCGGCACGGTCAAGCCAAAAGTTGCTGGTCAGATACGGTGACGGAATGACCGAGAGCCTGCCTGCCGACGTAGCCGACGTGCTCGCGGCAGTCCTGAACAC
Organism: Streptomyces sp. NPDC005728; assembly: GCF_040630895.1. NCBI lineage: Bacteria > Bacillati > Actinomycetota > Actinomycetes > Kitasatosporales > Streptomycetaceae > Streptomyces > Streptomyces sp. NPDC005728. The sequence goes on along the minus strand of NZ_JBEXYL010000115.1, from coordinate 6,190 downwards.
GGACAATCCGGTTCATGTCGCGCTCCGAAGGCAGGTTCCGCACCTCAGCGTGCGAGCGCGCTGCACATGCGGGTGCGGAACCGCCTACTTCGAACTCGACACCAGCGAGGCGGAGCCCGCACCCACTGGCCCCAGCACTGTCGTGGCGGCCGAAGCGCAGCTCGTCACCGAGGCTGGCGAGTGCCCCGGTGAGGTCCTGGTCTTCACGCAGGGCGGCTACCTGTCGTGGCTGGAAGTCTGTTCATGGAGCGACGACGTCGAGGTGACACTGGTCGCCGCGCGTCGCTGGCTGCAGACACGCTCTTGATCTCGAACGGCCAGAGTCCAGCGGTCTCCGCGACACCACCGACATCACGAGTTCAAGTTCAGTAGTGCAGCTGTGCTGTTGCGATGTGGACCTTGAAAGCGCAGGGGACGGTCCCCTCCGCTGTCGTCATATCGCGCACTCCGGCAAAGAAGGCATCACGCAGGTGCTCCACAGCCGCCCCATCAAGCCGACCAAGATCATAAAGGCTGGAGACAGCAGCCCATACCTGTTCCACCGGACCGCTCAGATCGATGGGAACAGTCCTCCAGTCCACCGCGGCGAAGCCTGCCGGGGCGAGAACTTCATCGAGCCCGTTGCGACTGCGTGTCCTTCTGTCGCCCAACGCCGGGATGCGCTGCGAGGCAGGCACCTCCTCAATCGTGCCCCGCAACAGCCCGAGAAACCGGTCATAGGCCTCGCCGCCGACGGCCCCGCCTCCCAACACACATGCCAGGACCCCTCCTGGAGACAGGACTCGGGCTACCTCGGCTGCGACTTGCTCGATCTCACCCATCAGCATCAGCGCCATATGGGAAACGCAGGCGTCGAAACTGTCGTCGGCGAAGGGGAGTGCCTGAGCCCGCCCCTCTTCCAGCCTGGCCCCGGAGAGCGCCGGCCGACGTCGTGCCAGCGCCAGAGATTGCGGAGACAGGTCCACCCCCGCGAGCTGCCTTTCGTTTCCTTGGGCCAGAAACTCAAGCAGTAGGCCGTCACCGCAGCCGAGGTCCAGTACGCGTTGGCGTCCAGCCACCCGCTCGCACAAGAGCTCATAGCTGGACCGGCCGTCTGGAGCGCGACCGCGGCCGAACGCTTCTGCGGTCACCGCCGGGCGCTCAGCGTGGAACGCCTGCAGAAATGCTTCTTGCGATGCAGTAGTCGTCACTCATCCAACCTACGGCGCAGGCCAGCCCACGACTGTCCTTAATCCGGAAGAGTCCGATGAACCACTGGAGAAGCATGATGAAGACCGTCGCGTCCCGGCGCGGGCCAACCACCGGAGAAACACCCTCCATGCCCATACCAGACGTTGCGATCCAGCCACGACCCGAGCCGCTTCAAAGGCCCTCATGGGATGTCGTGGCTCGCGGAATCACGCTGCGCCACGGAATGACCGCCAGGGCAGTCGAGAGGGTGACGGCTCCCGCGGTCAGAGCGGTCGCTGTGAGGCCGTCGACGAACGCCTGTCGTGCAGCCGCGGACGGTGGAAGTACGGCGGTCGGGGTGGCCGCCGAGGGCAGGGCACCCAGGCGGTCGGTGACGACCGTGCTGAGGACAGAGCCCTGGACGGCGACGCCGAGGGCGGCTCCGACCTGGCGGGTGGCGTCGTTCACCGCCGATCCCAGTCCGGCGCGGGACGGCGGGACCGCACGCATGACGGTCTCCGCGCCGGCGGTCGCGACCAGTTCCGGCGCCCAGTCCGGAGAGGACTTCGAAGAGCAGCAGGTGTCCGTAGCCGGAGGTCGCACGGGTGCGGGCCAGAGCGGCGAATGCGGTGGCGACGAGGGAGAGTCCAGCCGCGATCGATGTCCGTTCACCGTGGCGGGCCAGTAGCCGCGGCGCTGCGAGCGAGCCCGCCGCGAGGGCCGCCGCCAGGGGCAGCCCGCGTACGCCAGCCTGCCAGGGGGTGTAGCCCAGGACCCCTTGCAGGTAGACGGCCGTGTACGGCAGGTCCACTGGTGTGCTGGCGAAGTCAGCTGGTCGGAGCTGCGAGGGTGGCGTCGAGGTCAGCGGCCTTGGGCTGGTTGTGGGGGAGTTTGGCGAGGATCTTGGCCATGCCGCAGGTGTTGGTGAGGGCGGAGAAGACCAGTCCGCCGGCGACGCCCGCGGACAGCAGGCGGGTCTTGGGCCAGCGTCGGGCGGCGAGTAGTCCGGTCAGGACGAGGGATCCGGCGGCGAGGCGGACCTGTCGGTCCATGGCCCAGGGGGTGTGGGTGCCGGCGGGGCGGTGGGTGTCGTGGCCGAGCTGGGTCCAGGCGGTGGTGCCGCCGGTGAGGGTGGCAGCGTTGATCCCCTGATCGGCCAGGCGCTCGCAGGCGGTCGCGGAGCGGGCGCCGGAGGCGCACACGACGAGGAGGTCGCTGCGGTCGGCGGCGGTCTTCAGGGCGTGCAGGGCCGCATCGAGGTGGTCGAGGGGGATGTTGTGGGCGCCGGGCAGGTGGCCGGAGGCGTACTCGCCGGGGGTGCGCACGTCGATGACGGTCAGCTCGTGGAGGCGGGCGTTGGCCTGGTCGGGGTTGAGGGTGGTGGGTGCCACAGGGGGATTTTCCTTTGCTCGGGTGGGGTTACCCCTTCGGTAGGATACCCGAGGGGGTATCTCGACGAGGGAGTGTGGGTTGTGGAACTGGCGATGGCGGCTGAGGAACTGAAGACGGTGGTCAACCGGCTGCGCCGGGCACAGGGCCAGATCGCCGGTGTGATCAAGATGATCGAGGAGGGGCGGGACTGCGAGGACGTGGTCACGCAGCTCGCGGCGGCGTCCCGGGCTCTGGACAAGGCGGGGTTTGCGATCATCGCCACCGGTCTGCAGCACTGCCTGACCGATGCGGACATGGCCGCTTCCGGTGACCGGGATCAGATGCGTGCCCGTCTGGAGAAGCTATTCCTTTCGCTGGCATGACCGGCACCCGGCCCCTCGCGGGCCGGGATCAGGTGAGGGCGTCGGTGAACATGAAGGCGGCCACGGCCAGCAGGACGACGGCGAAGGCGAGTTGCAGCAGGGTGCCGGTGACCTTGGCGGCCAGGCGTTTGCCGTCCCAGGCGCCGAGGATCGCGGCGCCGGCGAAGGGGCCGACGACCGCCCAGTGGATGCCGGCGGTGGTGGCGCCGCGGGTGGCCAGGGAGGCGAGCGAGTTCGCGGAGATGACCAGCAGGCTGGTGCCGACGGCAGCCTGCATCTCGAACGCCAGAACGGTGACCAGGGCGGGGACGGCGAGGAAGCCTCCGCCGACGCCGAGCAGCCCGGTCAGCGCCCCCAGGCCTGCTCCGGTCCCGGCGGCCTTCGCCAGCCGCACCGTCGCGGTGCGGTCGCCGCCGGTCTGGTCGGGCCGCAGCATCTTCACTGCGGCGAGGGCCGCGACGGCAGCGAACGCGGCGGTCAGCAGCGATTGCGGCAGGCGGGTTGCGGCGGCGCCGGCTGCGGCGGCGGGCAGGAGCCCGGCCGCGGCGAACAGGGCGCCGGCTTTCCAGCGGACGTTGCCGGTGCGGGCGTGGGCGTACAGGGCGGTGAGCGAGGTGGCGGTGACGATGATCAGGCTGGCGGTGGCGGCGGCGGCCGGGGTGAAGCCGAGCAGGTAGATCAGGGCGGGCACCGCCAGGACGCTGCCGCCACCGCCGAGGGCGCCGAGCGCGAGCCCGACCACTGCCCCGGCGACAAGGGCCAGGATCAGCGCGCTCACGCTATGACACCGCCGCTGCCGCCCTCACCGGTGACCGGCAGGCCCTCACGGGCCCAGGCGGTCATGCCGCCGGTGACGTCGGTGGCCTCGACACCACGTCCGGCCAGCAGCCTGGCGGCCTGCTGGGAGCGGCGCCCGGAGCGGCAGATCGTGACCACCGGCTTGCCCTGCGCGACTGCCGGGAGCGTTGCCCCGGCCATGAGGCGGGAAAGCGGCAGGTGCAGCGCGTCGGGCGCATGCCCGGCTTTCCACTCCGGTGTTTCGCGGACGTCCAGCAGCACGGCCTTGCCGTCGCTGGTCTGCTGCCGGGCCTGCTGGGGGGTGAGGCGGCCGGGGCCGCGGCGAAGAAACGAGAACATCGTGGATCACTCCGTGCAGGGGTGTGCGGGTGGGGCGTGTCAGTCGGTGCTGTCGGGACGGATGAGGGTCAGTCCCGCCTCGGTGGCGGCTTCGAAGCCGTCGTCGACGGCGACCACGTCACGGCCTGCGGCATCCAGCAGGGACGCGGCGATCGCCGCGCGCATCCCGCCGGCGCAGTGCACCCACACCGTCCCGTCCGGCACCTCGCCGATGCGTCCGTGCAGCTCGTGGATCGGGATGTGGACCGAGCCATCGATGAAGCCGCCCGCGCGCTCGGAATCCCGCCTCACGTCCAGCACCACCACCTGCTCCCCGCGCTCGCGCACCTGGGCGAGGTCGGCGAAGCGGGCACGGGGGAAGGAGGCGAGCTGCTCGCCGGCGCGGACCCAGCCGGTCGGGTCACCCGTGGCGGCGGCGGCCGGGCGGTCGATACCGACCCGGGCCAGCTCCCGCTGCGCGCCGGCGACCTGTTCGGGCGTCTCGGCCAGCAGGGTGACGGGCTTGCCCCAGGGGATCAGCCAGGCCAGGTAGGTGGCGAGCTTGCCCTGGCCCTCGAAGTTGAACGAGCCGGCCACGTGCCCCTCTGCGAAGGCCATGCGGCTGCGCAGGTCCACCACCCACTCACCCGCGGCCAGCAGGGAGGCGATCTCCTCGCCGTCCGCACGCCTGGGCGGGGTGAGGTCGACCGGTGCCGGGCCGGCGGCGTTGGCCGGGCCCATGTGCGCGTAGTACGCGGGCACATCGTCCAGCCCGGCGAGCATCTCGGCGACGAAGGTGTCCACGTCCAGGGTCAGCGCGTCGTTGGTCTTGCGCTCCTGGCCGATCGTGGTCGCATCCCCTTCGGCCTGCGAGGAGGAGCAGAAGCTGCCGAATCCGTGGGTGGGCAGCACCGGGACCTCGTCGTCCAGCTCGTCGGCCAGGCGGTGGGCAGAGGCGTGCTGGGCGCGGGCCAACTGCTCGGTCAGCCTTGGTTCGACCAGGTCCGGACGGCCCACCGTACCGATCAGCAGCGACCCGCCGGTGAACGCCGCCACACCGCGCCCGCACTCGGCAAGGGCATAGGAGGTGTGGTGCGGGGTGTGCCCCGGCGTGGCTAGCGCCCGCAGCACCAGGCCCTCGTCCACCGTCACGGTGTCGCCGTCGGCGACGGGGGTGCGGGCGAAGGACACGTGTGCCCCGGCCGGCACCAGGTAATCGGCACCGGTGATGCGGGCCAGCTCCAGGCCGCCGGTGACGTAGTCGTTGTGCACGTGGGTCTCGGCGACGAAAGCGATGCGCACGCCGCGCCGGGCTGCTGCGGCAATGACCTGATCGATGTCGCGCGGCGGGTCGATGACCACCGCGGCACTGGAGCCGCCGGCCAGGTAGCTGCGGTTGCCCAGGCCCTCGAATTCCAGGGTGTCGACGAAGAACACGACTGCGACTCCTCTTGAACGGTGTACCCCGGGGGGTATCGGACGCCCACCCTAACAGGAGTACCCCGGGGGGTATTCCTGTGGACGGAAAGCACCCCGCTCCGGCATCGCCTTGCCCCGTGCAGATACCCGGTGGGGTATAGAGGAACCAGTCGTTCCGAACCATCCGGGGTCCCCAAGTGAAGCGGTGAGTGCGGCGAACGCCCAGTGCCGGCCAGCCGCGGCCAGGCGGCTGTTCTTGATCCGGCGGTGGCTGACGCGGCGGCTTTTGCCGGATTCCCTCGAGCACGCGGCCGGCGCCCGCCGGGATGGACAGGGCCAGAAGGAGCTGGCGCGCCGGCCAGGTGAAACAGGGCTCGGATGGCGCCCGGTGTTCTTGGACGGCCTTGACTGCTCTCCTCCCTGAAGGGCGGGAGATTCGTGGCTCAGGCTGCCTGCCGAGGCGGCACCTCAGCGGGTCTTGCGCCGTCGGCACCAGCCGGGTTCAGACCTGCCCGGACGAGCATCACGCGGGCGGAGTTCTTGTCCCTGGGGGACACGGCTCCGCACACGGTGCAGGCATACGTTCGCGTCGAAAGAGGCAGTGCGTGCTTGGTTCTCGCTCCGCACGTTGCGCAGTCCATCGTGGTGTGCACGGGATGGATCAGATGCACGGTCCGGCCGTGCTTGCGGGCCATCTCCACCAGCGCCCGCTTCGCGGCTGCTGAGGAACC
>NZ_JBEXYL010000114.1:0-24022 GCF_040630895.1 Streptomyces sp. NPDC005728 | reverse complement strand
TCCGTTGTAGAGCGAACAGTGATCACGCAGCATCCCGGCGAGCGCACCCTGCTGGCCCACGGTGGGCCGCATGAGGAACTTGTACGCACGGATCATCCAGCCCACCCCCTTCGGCTCCTGTGCGATCAACATAGAGCAGGCCACTGACACCGCAGCGAACCCCGGCGCTGCGCGCCTCCGGTTCGAGGATGCGTCTCCCTCCCCGGCTGAAGCCGGGGATACCCACGCAAGATCAACGGATGGATCCGGCGGATGCACGCCACGCAGGTCTCGCGTACGCGCTCAGGGTGCTCGCGCAGTCGTACGCCGAGCACTCCCACTACCGCCAGGAGTGGCGTCCGTAGGACCACCAAAGAGACATCCCCTGGCTGTCAGAATTCACTGGGTGGTCTCGTCATCGGCCGGTACCGTGCGACGCGAGTCAAGGGGGGTGAGCTGGTGCGCCCAGTCGGCCTGGGGCGATGACATTGCATCGGTGATCGGCCTCATTGTGAGGTCGGTCGGATCCGTCCTGGGGTCGGGGTGAGGCCGCCGAGTAGCCGGGCCGCTGGCAGCAGGGCGGCGGCGAACACCAGGGGGCCGATCGTCTGAGGGATCTGATGGTGGGCCGCGCCGATCACCGCGTCGGCGATCTGAACCGTGCCGTTCAATGCGAGAAGCAGGCCCAGTGGCTTCCAGGCGCGTACGGCCAGCAGCCAGAGCATTCCGCCGAGCAGCACGACGCTGCGGGCCGCCATGTAGGCGGCGTAGGTCCTGGACGCGGACCGGTCGCCGCCATGCACCAGCCCACCCGGGTCCACCAGGCTGGACACCGCGAAGTAGCCGGACGTGACCACGGTGAGGAGTGCGACAAGCGCGCCGAACCGGCGAGCATTTAGTGAGGGAGCCATATCATTCGGATGCCGAATCATATGGCTAGGCTAACGTTGCCGGGGTGACGGCGGAAGAGTCTTTGACCAACACGGTGGGCTTCCTGTTGGGCAAGCTGGGCCAGCAGGCGAACGGGCGGTTCGCGGATCGGCTGGCTCCGCTCGGCCTGCGCCCCCGGCACTGCGCCGTCCTGGAGCTCCTGTCCGGCGGGCCACGGGCGCAGCTGGAACTGGCCAAGGCCGTCGGGGTGACCGCGAGCGTGGTCGTCGACATGCTCGACGAACTCGAGGAACTCGATGCCGTACGACGGGTACGCGACACCGCCGACCGTCGGCGCCAGCTCATCGAGCTGACGCCGGCCGGCCGGGAACTGCGGCGTCAGACGCTCTCGCTGGCGCGGCAGAACGACGAGGAGCTGCTGAGCGCGATCGACCCCGCCGAGGCGGCGGCCCTGCGCCAGACCCTGGGCCGGATCGCCATCGCGACTGGCCTCATGGCGAAGTGACCCACACCGGGCACAGCGGGTCGGCGCCGGCATTTCCAGCCGACCCACGCCTGGCACAACGCCTCTGTCCGGCTCGCCCGTTGGGACAACCGCCCCGAACGACGCCGCTGACGATCACCTATCTGTGCGACTTCCAAGCCCGCGAGGCTCCCCCTGATCTCGGGGCGGTACTTCGGTCTGGAGTGCTGTGACTTTGGAGTCCAGGCATGCGTGGGTGAGTCGCGGGGGGCCACGGCCGACCGCTACACGCCGCCCGCTAGCATCCTGTCGCATGACGAGGCGGGGGTGGCGGCCGGGTGCCGTGGCGGGGGTGGCGTTACTGGCGGCGATCTGCGCCTCCGGTCCAGAACGCCCGGAGGTCATCCGCACGGCGTCCGACCTCGGCCCCCTCCCGGCCGACCGCTACGACTACACGCCGCACGACTACCAGCGATCGCAGCGGGCATCAGCGTTGCTGATCCGTCAGTGCATGGCGGAGCGGGGCCACCCGGACTTCCCGCTCGACCCCCGCTACCCCAGCGACCCCGTCGTCGCCACCGCGGTCAGCACCGACTACGGCGCCCTGGATCTCGCCACCGCCCGCCGCTGGGGCTACGGCTGGGACCCGGCAAAGCCTCTGGCCCTCAGGCCGAAGGGCCGCCGGATGACTTACGCCGAGTACGCGGACCTGCCCGCCTGCAACGCCGAGGCGAATCGGCGGCTGATGCGCGGCATCGACCTCAGGCGGGACTGGCTCTACGCAAGCACACGGGCGATCGAGGTCGACAAGGCGGTCAAGCGCGACCCGCGCCTCCACGCGGCCTGGGATGTGTGGTCCCGCTGTGTGGCAGAACAAGGATTCACCCGCTATCCCGACCCCGTCGCGGCGTACACGGACGACGCCTGGCAGCGGGCCGGTGACGGCAACACCCGGCATACGCAGCGGGAGCGGGCCACCGCCGTCGCGGACGTCACGTGCAAGCGCCGCCACCATACGGCCGAGCTCTGGCACGCTGTACGGGCGCAGAAGCAGGCCGTGGACATCACACGGCACCGCGACCGCTACGCCGGCGGACTGCAGGCACTGCGGACGTACCGGGCCAACATCGCCGAGGTGCTGCAGAAGCTCGGCTAGCGGGGTGCCGACGCATCACCGTGCGTCCCACGAACACCGACCGATACGCGGCAGCCGCCCAGGCGACTGACCTTGCGCCCGCGTATTCCGTCACCCCGAGCATCATATTTCGTCGGTTCCCCGATGCAGGCCTCGGTGTTTTGCAGCGCGTGCGGCCTTCACCACAGCGATACCGGACCGCGCTGCGGAACACCGCGGGAAGCGGCGGCCCGGGGGTCCGCCCCACGTGCCATGCCAACGTTCCTCAGGCTCGGGACTCACCTCGTCGGACTGCTCACTGGCAACCGATGCCAACTCGAGCCGCCGAGCCCGGAGGAGTGCCCGTCCGGGACCGGCAGCCGACACCGGCGGGCACTGGCGCCCGGGACGTCCGCGGGGTGTCACCGCCGGGATCAGCGTCGAGCGGCTGCGGGAGGCGGGGCGGACGACGCCCGGGGTGGATTCGTTCCGGCCGGTCAGGTGGCGGCGGCCTCACCCACGTGATCGAGGAGCAGAATGGCCCCGCATCGTCACTCGTCTTCCAGGCCGCCGGACACCGAAGTGGCCGCTGCCTTCAACCGCAGCATGACCCGCACGAGGCAGCGACGGCGGTCGGCGTCACTGGGGTCCTCATAGGAGGTACGACCGTGCAGCACCCGGCGGTCGTCGATGACCAGGCAGTCGCCGTCCTCCAGCGGGATCGTGACCTTCAGTTCACGGCGCCCCAGCACCTGCCGCAGGGTTTCGAGGGCAGCGCGCCGGTCGGGTGGCAGGGGGTCGCCGGTCAGTTCGGCGGCGGTCTCGATGCGCTTGAGATTGCATCGGAGGTGGACGCGGCCGTCAGCCTGCTCGAACACCGGGGTGCGCACCACAGGGTCCGCGCCCGGAGGCGTGACATGGCGACGGTCGATGGCGTAGGGAGCGCCGAGCAGGTCCAAGGCGCGCGGTGACTCCTCACGGAGGATGCGGTGGACCGTCCAGCCATCCATCAGGACGGAGGCGCCGCCCTGTGCCGCCTTTCGATGGGTGAGCAGGGCAATGCAGTCGGGCAGGTGGCCGAAGGGCTGGACTGCGCGGTCGTTGTGCAGGTGCAGGTAGCCGCGTGATCTGGACGTGTAGGCGTTCTCGTGGAAGCGGCGGTCGTCGGTGTACGCCGAGACGCCCTCGTCCCGGACCAGCCATCCGAGGGCGGTGTCCGGACCCCGGCCCTGCGGAAGCGCTTCTCCGAGGTGACGGAGCATCGCTACGGCGAACTCCTGGGCAGCCGTGGTGCTCATGGTGCCGGCGGGTGTGCCCGTCACCACGGTGAAGCCGGGGCCTTCGAGCAGTTCGGCGCGTATCCGGCGGGCCAGGAGAGCGTGGTCAGGTCCGTACGGGAGGCGGAAGGCACCGGAGGAGGCGAAGGTCTGCCGCGTCCAGCCGTTCACGGCCTCCCGGGGCATCGACGGCCTCCTTCCATTTGCAGGCCAACTGTCCCTGTCAGGGTAGGAGTCGGAGATGACGCGGGGAAGACCACGCCGAGGAGGGGCGAGTGCTGCTCAAACAACTGGGACGTGGTGGTCCCGTGGTGTCGGCGATGGGCCTGGGCTGCATGGGTATGTCCGACTTCTACGGCCCCGCCGACGAGAAGGAGTCGGTCGCGACGATCCAACATGCACTCGACCGAGGCATCACCTTCCTCGACACCGCCGACATGTACGGCCCCCACATCAACGAGAGGTTGGTGGGGCGGGCCATCGCCGGGCGTCGCAACGAAGTGTTCCTGGCCTCCAAGTTCGGCGTCGTACGGTCCCAAGACCGCCGGGCACGCCGGGTCGACCCACGCCCGCGTACGCGAAGAGGGCCTGCGAGGCGTCGCTGCGCCGGCTCGGAGTCGACCATCTCGACCTCTACTACCTTCACCGGCGCAACCCTTCCGTCCCCGTCGAGGACACCGTCGGTGCCATGGGCGAGCTGGTGGCCGAGGGCAAGGTCCGCCACATCGGCCTGTCGGAGGTGAGCGCCGACACTCTGCGTCGGGCGTGCGCGGCGGCGCCGGTCGCCGCGCTGCAGAGCGAGTACTCACTGTGGACACGCGGCCTGGAGCGGGAGATCCTTCCTGCCGCCCGGGAGCTTGGCGTCGCGCTGGTGGCGTACGCACCACTCGGCCGCGGCCTCCTCGCGGGAAAGCTCACGTCCGTGGATGCCCTCGCCGACGACGACATCCGCCACGATCAGCCCCGCTTCCGCGGAGCGAACCTGGGGGCCAACCTCCGCCTGGTCCAGCGCGTACGGGCCCTCGCCACCGCCGTCGGCTGCACCCCGGCACAACTCACCCTGGCCTGGCTCCTGGCCCAACGGGGCGTCATCCCCCTGCCGGGCATGCGCCGCCGCACACATCTCGACGAAAACGCCGGGGCGGTTGCGATCACCCTCAGTACCGAGCACCTGCAGCTGATCACCAGGTCGATCCCGGAAGCCGCCGGCGAACGCGCACCAGATCTGTCCCGACTCGAGCAATAGGAAAGACTCGAGCAAGAAGAAGGAGACGACTGCCGTCACGGTTCCTGGCGGGTCGCGGCGCGGAGTTGGCGACCCGCAAGGCCCACGGGCGGGTCGGTTCACCGGGAGCGCAACGCGGCCTCCACGACCTCGTGGACGGTCCTCGCGGGGTGACCGATGGTGGCTTCCAGCGTGGGGTCGGTGGCGTTGAACTCACCATTTCGCGATGCCGCGAACATCGTCAAGGAGAACTCCGCAGCAGTCCGCGGCATCCCGCCGGCGACTGCCACGGATGTCCACTCGTCGTCGTCCATGACGACTCGGGTGATGGTCCGGCCCGTGATGCGGCTGAGGATTTCGGCAACGTCGGCGAAGTCCAGCGTGCGGGGGGCTGTCAGCGGCGGCGTGACCCCTTCGAGCGCACCGTCCTCGGTCAGGGCGAAGGACGCGGCTTCCGCCAGGTCCTCGTGGGCCGTCCAGGACACCGGGCCGTCCTGCGGCACGACGAGCGTGCCGGTCTCCAGCGCCGCGCCGATGTAGTAGCCCAAGGTGGAGGCATAGAACCCGTTGCGAAGAGCGGTGTAGGGGACTGGTTGCCGCTTGAGGTGCTCCTCGGTGGCCGCGTGGACCTTCTGCGGCGGGAAGAGCGACACGGGTGAGGCGGCCTGGTGGCTGGTGTACAGGATGCGTTGGGCGCCCGCTTCCCGTGCTGCGTCGATGGCGGCGGTGTTGGCGGTCAACGCGCCGCCGCCGCGAATGGCCGCGGAGACGACCAGGACGCGCTCGGCACCTTCGAAGGCTTGCTTCAGACCGTCGGGTTCGGTGAAGTCTCCCGCTCGGACTCGGACGCCGCGCTCGGCGAGGTCGGCGGCCTTGCTCACGTCGCGCACGCTGACGCCGATCCTGTCAGCCGGTACCCGCTCCAGCAGGCGGTTGACGATCAGCGACCCGAGGTGGCCCGTGGCTCCCGTGACGATCAGCATCGATGGCTCCAGTCTGACGACGTTTCCAACGGAACGAAATTGACGGTACCACTGATACTTCCATTGGATTCAAACACACCGGAGCCCATCGGAAGATCGGCCGAAGAGGGCAGCAAATTCGGGAAGATCACCAGCGTGAGGCCGGCGATATCAGCGATAACATCACTTGTCACGCATGGGCGATACCATCGTCCCCATGGCACCGAACACGCAGCGGCGAGACATCACCCGGGACCGCATCGTGAAGGTTGCGGCCGACCTGCTGTGCGAGCAAGGGCCGACCGCGGTGACCACGCGGCGCGTGGCCCACGAGGCCGGGCTGCAGCCTCCTGCCCTCTACCGCTTCTTCCAGGACAAGGACGACCTGCTGGATGCCGCCGTGGAGCGTGTCTTCGCCGAACATGTGGCGAGCAAGCAGACCACCGCGCCCTCGGACGATCCTGTGGAAGACCTCCGCGCCGGCTGGAACACGCAGATCGGCTTCGGCCTGGCCAACCCCTACGTCTACGGCCTGTTGCTCGACCCGGCTCGCGCACGCGACACGCCGGCACAGGTCAAGGGTGTGCTGATCCTCGCCGAGCGTGTGCACAGAATCGCCGCCGCCGGGCGGCTTCGGGTGAGCGAGGAACGCGCCGTCAACCTGATCCGCTCGGCCGGGATCGGAACCGTCCACACTCTGCTGACCCTGCCACCAGGGCAAAGCGACCCGCACCTGGCCGACGCCGCCTTCGACGCGATCGCTCGCGCCATCCTCACGGATGAGCCCGTTGTCCCCACCCAGGACCCGGCGGCCGTCGTTGCGGCCTTCCGCACCCTCCTGCCCGAACTGCCCGGTCTCAGCAAAGCCGAGGCCGCGCTTCTCGACGAGTGGCTGCAGCGCTGATCCAGCACCGCCGCGACGGGGTTGGCCCAGGACGCGCCGGGTCAGGAGCCCGGGGGCGTGTGTGGGTCCTGCGGGGCGCACACTGGAAGCAGGAGGCCATGGGGCGTGAGCCGCACACGGAGGTCAGCCATGAGCACCCTCGAACTGCACGTCGACGTCGGAGTCCCGGTCGATACGGCCTGGGAGACCCTTCACCGGGTGGAGAATTATCCGCGCTTCATGGAAGGAGTGCGGGGTGCGCGTAGGGAGGCGGGGGGCCGAGCGCATCTGGAGGTCGCGGCAGGTGGCCGGGACCGGGAGGTCGAGGCTGAGGTTTCCGACCGTGGGGAGCGCGTGATGGAGTGGCTCACCACGAGCGCCCCCGAGCTGACGGGTTCCTTCTCGCTCCAGCCGATCGACCAGAATCACACCCGGATCCAGGCACGGCTGGAGTACGACCCCGACATCGTCCGGGACGCTTTCGGCGGGCCGAAGGGGTTCGCCCAGACGAACGCGATCCAACGACTCGTACGTAGCGATCTGGAGCACTTCAAGGAGTACGTAGAACGCGGGTGAGCAGCAGAATCACGGCAAGCGCGGTCTGCGGACGCACCGTTCCGCCCCGCTCGGTGTCCCCGGGGAGGAGGACCCGCACCGCCACCGGCTTGTCGAGCCCGTAGACGACGATCTCGCCGACGGGGGGTCTCGGCGGGGCCGGACGGGGCTCTACTCGTGCGTGCCCGCGCGGACCGCCGCTTCGGTGAGCGTGGTCGCGGTTCGTACGGCGCTGTCGACGGCCTCGTCAGGGGTGAGGCCGCACACGTCGGTGAGAGAGAACAGGGCCTCGGCGCTCACGGTGACCGCGAGATCCCACTCGAGCTGGGCAAAAGCTCCCGGATCGGTCGCCCCCAGTGTCCCCTGGAGGGTCGCGAGCGCGTGGTCGATGAGACCGAAACGGATTCCGGGTCTCCCTGACGGCGACCGGGGCCGGGTGATGGTGGCGGCGATCACGGCGCGGACCGCGCCTTGGCGGACGAGTATCCCGCGAAGCAGGAACTCACGGGCGAAGGCGACGCGTTCGACGGGGTCCCAGGAGTGCGCGACCGGTCCGAGCGCGTCGGCGGGCGGGGGCCGGGCCCCGGCCAGCGCCTCACTGATCAGGGACGGGAGGTCAGGGAAGTGCCGGTAGGCGGTGACCTCGGAGACCTCGGCCGCCCGGGCGATCTCGGGCAAATGAGCCGGGACTGCAGCGTCGGAGGCACGATCCAGTCAGCCGGCGTGCGGCATCACCTGCCTCCACTGACGGCGTGACACTCCGCCATCTCGAATGACGTTGCGACGCGTTCCGTTGGCAGGGGCGACGCGGGCCGGCTTGTTCTTGAATGGTCGCTCATGTATGTTCATCCCATGCCCAGACCTCGAGAGTTCGAGCCCGACGCCGTGCTGGACCAGGCCATGCTGCGGTTCTGGCTGCGCGGCTACCGGGCCACGTCCATCGAGGATCTGGTGAAGGCGACCGGGGTGAAGCCCGGCAGTCTCTACAGTGCATTCCCCGGTGGCAAGCGCGCACTGTTCCTGAAGTCGCTGGAGCGCTACTCCAAGTTGGTCGTTCCCCAGAAGCTGGGCGAGCTGGAAGCACCGGGGGCCTCGCTGGCCGAGCTCCGCGGGTACTTCGACGGGCTGGTGCGCGATCTACTCAGCCCGGAGGGCCGACAGGGCTGTCTGCTGGTGAATACCGCGATCGAGAATGCGGCCGAGGACGACGAAGCTGCCGCAGTCGTGCGCGGCCATCTGGCCCGTCTGGAGCGGTGCATGGTCACAGCTCTGCGGAACGCCCGCAGCGGCGGCGAGGTGCGCGCCTCGGTGGATCCGGTCGGCAGTGCCAGGCTGCTGGTCGCGACGTGCCAGGGGTTGATGGTCATAGGGAAGGCGAATCCCGACGAGACGGTCCTGCGCGCAATCGCGGACAACGCCTTCGCCGCCCTCGCCTGACGACTGGACCCAGGGGCCACCGCATGCGGTGGCTCTTTTTCAGAGCCAATAGTTGAACAACAATTCAAGAACGGAGCCTGATCATGAAGGCCATCGTCATCTCCGCCTACGGCGGTCCCGAGGTTCTCAGCATCACCGACCTGCCCGACCCCGTGCCCGCAGGGGGAGACGTACTGATCCGGGTCAAGGCATTCGGCCTCAACCACGCCGAGGCATACATGCGCGCAGGCGCCTGGGGCGAAGTCGCGGCCGTCCCGGGGATCGAGTGCACCGGAGTGGTCGAGGCCGACCCCACAGGCCAACTTCCCGTCGGGACCCGAGTCGTGGCGATCCTCGGCGGCATGGGCCGGACCCGCAACGGCAGCTATGCCGAACTGGTGACAGTACCGGCGACCAATGTGGCCCCGGTGCGCTCATCACTGGGGTGGGCCGAGCTGGCGGCGGTTCCCGAGGTCTACGCGACAGCGTGGAACGGGCTGTTCGGCAACTTGGACCTGCGGCCCGGAGAGCGGGTTCTGGTGCGGGGAGCGACCTCCTCCCTCGGCCAGGCCGCCGTCAACCTCGCCGTCGACCACGGCGCGACAGTACTCGCGACCACCCGCAATCCCGCGCACGCGCCGTTGCTGAAGGAACTCGGAGCTGAGGAGGTCCTCATCGACGACGGTCATCTGGCTGTGCAGGTGAGCACGCGGAAGATCACCGTTGACGCGGTGTTCGACATCGTCGGCAACAACGTCCTGCGCGACTCCCTGGCCACGGTCCGCCCCCGCGGACGGGTATGCCAACTCGGGTTCCTCGGCGGCTTCGAGCCGGTGCGGGACTTCGACCCGATCACCGATCTCCCCACCGGGGTGCAGCTCAGCTTCTTCGGCAGCGCCTTTGTCCTGGGCAGCCCCGAATTTCCGCTCGCAGACGTTCCACTGGACGCGATCTACGCCAAGGTCGAGTCAGGCGCAATCCCGGCAAGGCCCGCACGAGTCTTCCGGTTCGACGAGATCATCGAAGCCCACCGGGCCATGGAGGCCGGTGAGACGCTCGGCAAGATGACCGTCACCATCAGCTGAGAACCTCACCCATCCGCCGAAACCCCCAGGGTGTCCGGCCGTCGTGAACAAGCCAGCCCACCGGCACCTTGAAGCCGCAGACGGGTCGGCTTTGCCGTGCCGTCGAGGATCACGTGGGTCATGCCCTCGCGTCGGCAGCGGCCCAGGACCTGCTGCAGGTCCGGGCCTGGTCGGCGAGGACGTCGATGCCTTCGTGGAGGTAGCGCCGACCAATGGCCCGGCAGACACCGGCGTCTCGGGCCAGGCAGTGTACGCAGCCGCGTTCGCGGAACCGGCGCAGGACCAGCACGGCCTGGCGGAACGGGCCGAGCGCGCGGCTGCCGCGCGGGGTGCCGAGGCGCCGTCGGTGCGCGGCCAGCAGACGGGACAGGTACTCGACGACGTGGCGCGGAACGTCGAGCGCGGCAGCATAGATGACCAAGGTGAAGCCTCCGGCTCAGTGGACGATCTTGTGAGAGAGGCTTGCCCTACCAGGGGCTTCACATCCGTTCGAGCCCGGGGGACCGCAAATCCGATCCGCGCTGGATCGGGT
Organism: Streptomyces sp. NPDC005728; assembly: GCF_040630895.1. Lineage (NCBI taxonomy): Bacteria > Bacillati > Actinomycetota > Actinomycetes > Kitasatosporales > Streptomycetaceae > Streptomyces > Streptomyces sp. NPDC005728. Next base: position 13,640 of record NZ_JBEXYL010000114.1, on the reverse strand, counting down.
GGCTCAAGCCTTCTCGGCGCGGATCGAGTAGGTGAGGGGAATGCGGGGAGCGCCCTCGGGATGCCGGTCGATGTCGCCGTCGTGGCGCTCAAGCGACTGGCGTTGGAGGTAGAAGGTGTGGTCGTGCTCGTGGAGAGACTGGATCCGTAGCCGAGCTCCGGCGATCGCCGAGACAACGGTCGACAGGCTGTGCCGCCACTCGACGGTCTCGTTGTCCTCGGTCGTCGCCGCCTCATCGGCGTAGGTACCGGGGCCTCCCGAGGCTTCCGGACCTTCATCGAAGTAGTCGTGCGTGACCGTGCTTCCGGTCTCGTCGTCGAGGGCGAAGCTGACGGGATGGAACTCCGCAAGGTACAGGCACCCAGCGGGAGCGAGCAGTTCAGCGACCACCGACGCCCAGCGGCTCATGCCAGGTAGCAGCAGCCCGCCCCTACCCCTCCCACTGTTGTGCATGACCACCGATCGCTGGCGACGACGCCGCAGAACAGGTATGTATCCGCCACCTGCCCGCAGCAATTTCCTTCACCTGCTTCCTCATCAGGTCAGCGAGGTGACTCGGACTGCGCGACGAAGCGGGCGAGCTCCTCGGCGGCGCTGCGAGGCAGGTCGGCGACCGCTGCCTCCGACAGGGTCGTGATCTCGGTGCGCAGCCGCGCGCCGAGGTCCGGCAGCAGATCCCAGGCGGAGGCCGGGGCTTCGACGGCGGCGAGCAGCAGGTCCCCCTCGTAGAAGTACGCGTCCAGGAGCGGATCCTCGAGTAGCAAGCGCACTGCGAGGGGAAGGACGTACGGCAGGGCCACCTGCTGCGAGACGAGTGTGAGTAGATCCCCCGGGCTGAGTTCGCTCAGCGGAACGCACCGCAACCGATGCACCTTGCTGACCAAGTGGGTCGCGTCGGCGGCCGGAGGCATCCAGCAAGGCGGATCCAGTTCGTCGAGCGTGCGGTCGAGGTGCAGCAGATGGTCCATGGGGGTTCATTCTCAGCCCTCGATCGGCAGTCGTCTCCACCCGACGATCGGCAAGCGCAGGAGGTTCTCGCCTTCACAGGCAGATTCCGCGAGCGGAGCCAGGAATTTGCCCGTGCGCGCGGACATTCCGAAGTCTCACGTCAGGCGATCCACACCTCGCCGCGGTGATGTCGGTCCCACCTCACGGCTGAGAACTCGTCCTCGCCGGCACTTGTCACTACGCCCACCGCCGCAACGCCTGCGAGATCGGACTGCCATCAGGCGGAAACAGCTGGCCTCCTCTACGTGGAGCGGTCCCAGCACGATAGTGCCGCCATCCCATACGGCAGCCCGTTGGCCGAGAGTGAGGGCCCACAGTGGAGGCGCCGGACGGCGCGCGGAGTCCAGGGCCGCGGCGTCCACGCTCCGGTCCCGCTCCCGTCCCCGGCTGCACGAAAGAGCGGAGCACGGCTGCCCTCGGCGGCCACTGCCGTTGCCCCGCCGTGTGCACGGGTGCTCTTGAAGCGCCGCTCGCCTGCCGTCTACCGTCGCGTGAACCGTGTTCCGATGAGCTGCTGAGTCGCCGGGCCACAGGTGCGCCGCCGATACGAGGGGAACGTCTGCTGTGCGTGTGCGTGAGGGGCGGGAAAGGGTCGAGGCCGCCGGACACCTGATCCGGCCGCCCGAGGACAGCGCGCGCGAGCACCGTTTCGCGCCGGGCCACGGCCCGATGACGCCTGCCCACGCGATCGCCCTCCAGCGCACGGCGGGCAACGCGGCGGTGAGCCGGATGGTCGGGGAGATCGGAGGGGCGGGGCCGAAGATCCCCTGGGCCGCGCCGGGGACGCGTTCGAAGCGAACCCAGGATGAGTCCGGCGTCGAGCGGGGCGACAGCCCGCCGCGGCAACAGCAGCGCGTCGAGAAGGATCAGCAGGCGACCAGGGCCACGCGCAGCGGAAAGGCCGGGACGTCGGTGAAGGGCAAGGAGAAGGCGGAGGAAACGGAGGAGATCGGCAATCCCACCCTCCAGTTCACCTCCCGTTACGTCGGCCCCGGAAAACAGTCGCTCGCCGGCAACCAGGAGATCGGCTTCGAACAGGAGGCGACGCTGCGGCGGGCGGACGGGATGACGACGCGGGCGGAGGACGCATACGACTTCTGGCAGGAGGTCACCGACGAAAACCGTCAGATCGCGCCGGACGCAGTGAACTACCGTCCCAAGAAGTCCAAGCGCCCGTGGGTCGTGGACGGTCCCTTCCGTCCGTCCTACAACAGCGACGACGGAACCATCGTCAACGAGGCCGATCGCATCTCCTTCAACGACAGTCCCGGATTCTCGGGCAACATGAGGATGACCAACGGCTACTGGCTCTGCTCCTACGAGGTCAGGTTCCGCTGGAAGGTCCGCCGCAAGCTGGGCGGCCGGTTCACCAAGAGCGAACCGTTCTGGACCAGTGACGAAATGGTCCACCGGGTGGAGTCGGTGTTTGACCCCCAAAACCCCGACGCGTCGGCGCAGATCACTGTCAACTCGGCGGGCAACCACACGTGGAACGTCGAACTGCCCAACTGAGAGGGGCTCGGCCCGCACCGCTGAAGGGTCGTCCGCGATCCGTCGCGCCCCGGCGACACCGGTCAAGCGGCGCGTCCGTGGCTGTCTTCCTCAGGTGACCGCGGACCAGGCTGGCAACCAGATCCAGGATGACGTTCGGCAGCGGTGGGCGGCACTGGTAGACAAACCCCTCAGTGCCCTTGGCGGGGCCGGTGTTCTCTCTCACGGAATCCCCAACCCCCGCCGGGGAAGTGCGCGTTACGCCGAAATGAGGCCGGGATCGGTCAGGCGGTCGACTGCGGCAGGGCGGTACTGGTGCGGGGTGGGTCCCGACCGGTGGACGGTTGAGACGCCGTCCTGACAGGGCCGGATCTTCTCGCCCGTTCTGGACGTACGCAACTGACAGGGCCGTTCACACTGCACCACTCCGGCCAGTGGCGCCCGCCCGCTGGAGCTGGCGCGGGCGCTTTGCCGTCAGGACTTCGGGGGGTTGTCTTCGCGGCCCCACCGGGTGGCCCAGTACCGATCCCGTACGGGTACGTACTCGTGGAATGCCTTCATGGCTTCGGTCTGCGCGTCGCGCTGCGCCTTGGTCAGGGTGTACGGGCGCAGCCAGGGGTCAGCAAGCAGCGGCGGATTGAGCCAGGACCGGGCTCAGCTGCCACTGGCTTCGTGCCTTCGACGCCATGCGGCGTGGGCGCGTCGCCGGCCTACACGCAACCGCAGGCGGGCCGGGCCAGGCCGGGCCGGGCCGGGTCTCCTGGTCCGCCCCCGCACCGGATAGCGATCAGAGGAGCCGGATGGCAGTCTGAGAGGTGGATCCAAGTTTCGGGGAGCCCCTCACACCGAGCGACACCATTGTTCGTGATCGCGGGAGGTGGAACTTCCATGAGAAACCGGGCCTCACTTACCGGAACCGCAGTGGGCCTGGTAGTGGCCGGAGCCCTGTCGACGACACTCGTACCGTTCACCGCGTCGCCGGCCTGGGCCGAGGAGTGCGTAGCCTCCGCTCGCACTCCGAGCCACAGCCATTCCCACCGTGCCGACCGCCGCAACCGTGAGGTGAGGAAAGCGGTCGTCTGCCTCATCAACGGCCAGCGCGCGCAACACGGTCTTCCAGCCCTGACCTACAACGAGAACCTGACGACGGCGGCTCTCCAGCACTCCTCCGCGGCCGTGCAGCAGCAGTGGTGGGGACCGGGCAAGGACTCGCACACCAACCCGCAGACGGGCTCGACACCGCAGAGCCGCATGCTGGGAGCCGGCTACTGCCCGAACCCCGTGTCCTGGCGGGTCGCCGAGATCACCTACACCGGCTGGGGCGGCAGCGGTACGCCAAACGCCGCCGTCGAGTGGTGGATGAACTCACCGCCCCACCGGGCGAACATCCTCGACCCCGGACTGCTTGAGATCGGGCGCTGGGCTCAGGCCGGTGCGGCCGACCCGGCCGGAACAGGCGCGGACGGAGCCGGAACGTACGTCGTCACCTTCGGGAACTGTCAGCGGTGACAAACCAGCACACCCGGGCTTCCCGCACTCCGCCGCCGCCGGCCTCAGCCGTGCCTCGTCCGCTCATGTGGACAGCATTGGCCACCAGGACCGGTCACCGTCCGCCGGCGTCCAGCACTGGTCGCGTGGTCAGCCTCCCTTCACGGGCTGGTACTGGGCGGCGAGGACTGGCCGACGCGTCGGCTTCGAGTCGTGGACCGGCTCCGGCGCCCGGAGCCGGTGCCTTCCCGGTCACAGCAGGGCCGTCAGGCGCTGAACGCTGCGGCTGCCCTCACGACGTACGCCCAGGGGGATCAGGGCGGCATGGGCCGGCAGCCGCACGCCACCGGTGAACGCCACCCGAGTACCTGGGCCTTCTGGCGCCGCCGCCACGCCGACCAGCAGGAACCGGCTCTGCAGCCAGCACCATCCGGGCCGCTGCACCCCGCGCAGTCGTGCCCTCATCCCGTACCTGCTGCGCGCCAGCGCCTCGACACGCTCGCCCTGCCGACGGACGACGCGCAGCCGCTGCATGTCGGGCACGACCTGCCCGAAGGTGCCCTCCAGGTCGCCCAGCAGCGCCCAGACCTGTTCGAAGGGAGCGTCGATGTGCGCCTCGGTCACGTGGGCGCCGGGAATGCCGCCGGCCAAGGCGTGCAGGCGGCGCACGGGGTCGAGGTCGGTGCTGGGCCAGGGCTCGTTCATGACGTCCACGCCTTCCGGAAAGTGTCGCGGGCCCGGTGCAGCCGCGACTTGACGGTGCCCGTGCGCACGCCGAGCAGGGCGGCGGCGGTGCGCTCGTCCAGGCCCTCGACGTCGCGCAGCATCAGCACCGCGCGGTGCTCGGGGGAGAGCCGGTCCAGTACGTCCCTGATGTCGGCGGAGAGTTGGGGGTCGCCGCGGGCGGGGAGCGCGCTGAGATCGGCCGGTACGGTGCGGGCGGTGCGGTGCGCGGTGCGGATCGCCTCCCGTACGGCGATGGCACGGACCCAGCCGTGCAGTGCGGCCGGGTCCTTCAGGCTGCGCAGCGACTTGAAGACCGCCACCAGGGCCTCCTGCGCAGCGTCCGCTCCCTGGTCCAGGGCTATGGGCGCGCAGACGCGGCCCACGTACGGGGCGAGGACGTCCAGGAGTTCGGCCATGGCGAGCGTGTCGCCACGCTGGGCGGCTCGCACGAGCCGGGGCGTCCGGTCCTCGGGGCGTTCATCAGGCACGCGCCGCATCCTTCCACCGCGCCACGCGCAGAGCGGCAACGGACAGGACGGCGCACAGCGGGGTGTAGAGAAGGAGGTTGAGCAAGTAGAAGGCGGTGCCGGTCTCCTTGGCGAACAGCCAGTAGATCCCCGCCAAAGCGCGCAGCGAGAGGCCCGCGGCCACGGCCAGGGTGCCGACGCGGAATAGCACCGGACGGGGCCGGCGAGAGCAGGCGAGGACAAAGACAGCGGCCGTGAGGAGCAGAGCGACAAGAGGAAGCAGGATCGGTGGTGTGAACGGCACGTCCGTCCCGAGAACCGCGTCGGACAGGCTCCTGTCGTCGGCCGCGGGCCATGTGGCTCCCGTCGTCCAGTACAGATGGAGCAGGCCATCCGCGGTGAGCACCGAGGCGACGAGCGCGGCGGCGCGGGTCGGGGCGGGATTATCGGGCTGGTGCGGCATGCGTCCTCCTGCGGCAACCATGGGAATCCGTCGCCCTACAGAGGAACCGCCCGCGCGAAACGTTCCCTCGGGACGCGGGAATTCTTCGGCGGCGGGCGAGCGATGCCCACCCAGGCCCCGGCTGCCGAGCAGGCTTCCTGTGCCTCGGCGATCAAGCGCGTCAACAGCAGGGCTGAGGCTGCCGTCAACGTTTCGCTCAGCCAGTCCTGCTGTTGGTCAGAGATGTGCGGCAGACTTCGGTGACCAGGAGCGGTTGAGGGTACGGGGAGGCGCATGGAACGCATCAGTGAGTCACTGAGGGGCTGCGGGCCCTCGGTGCTGTACGCGCTCAGCGTTGCCGGGTGGACAGCGGGTCGCCGGATCGCCACTGCGGACTGGACACAGCAACTGACAGCGGCGGGGTTCGAGCTCAACGACGCGGCGCCCAGGGTCTGGGCGGAGTTCGGCGGGCTGAGGATCACGAGTTCCCCGGCCCGCGTCCCCGGCTCGTCACTGCACATAGACCCCGTTGACGCCTGCATCGACGCAGTCGCGGAAGCGTCCAGACTGAGACGTGGATACGCAGAGAACTACGGCCCTCTGGGCATGTGGTCGGTCCAGTACAGGTCATACATTGCAGCAAGCGGGCGCGTCATTGCCGTAGGACCGAATGTCCTCTGGCACCTGGGTGCAACGTTCGCAGAGGCGCTGGCCTACGTAGTGGATGGCGATGCCGGCGCCGATCGTACGGAGCGGGCAGACTGGCTCACCGACTGTCTGTGAGTAACTCCGTGCTGTGCTTCATCACGTGCGGGTGGATCGAGTCGGCGGCCGGAGGCGGTGGTGAACAACGGACCGATCGTCCGACCGTCGAGGAAGTCCTGCAGGGCGTTCCAGATGTGCGGCGGAACCGCCTTCTTCCGCACCCGGATGTGTGTTGTCACCGCCGCGACGGCCCCAACCGGCAAGGCGGCTGTCACCGGCCGGCCGAGCATGTGCTGAGGCACCTCGACCCATGGCGCCACGAGCATCCACTTGCCCGGACCTCCGCGGGGATGCCACGCCAGCTCACCACATCCCAACAGGTCGTGCTGCGTCCCGGGGCAGCTCAACACAGGCCCTGACGGTGCAATTCACGAACAGATCTCACAGCCCGAACAGCCCTGCCGCATTGTCGTGGCACACCGCCCGCAGCCACTCCTCGCCGAGACCCAGCCGCTCCAGGGCGTTGAGTTGGTGCACGTAGGGATAGGGGATGTTAGGGAAGTCGGAGCCGAGCAGGATGCGGTCTCCGAGGTCGGACAGCCGGGGCAGGGCCCGCTGGGGGAACGGCATGAACCCCTCGGCAAAGTCGGTGAACGCCATCGTCGTGTCCAGCCGCACTTCCCGATACCCCTCGGCGAGGCCGAGAAAGTCCTCGTACTCGGGCATCCCCAGATGCGCGACGACGAGCCGCAGCCGGGGGTGCCGCGCCAGGACCTGCGCGATCGGCCCGGGGCCGGTGTACTTGCCGGGCGCGGGCCCGGAGCCGCAGTGGATCACCACGGGTGTCCCGGCCTCGGCCAGCAACCCCCATGCCCGCTGGAGAAGTTCGTTGGCCGGGTCGTACTCCCCCACCTGCACATGCGCCTTGAAGACGCGCGCGCCCGCCTCGACGGCTTCCTGGACGTATGCCTCAACGCCCGGCTCGGGGTAGAGGGTGGCGGTGTGCAGACAGTCTGGGGTCCGGCGGGCGAAGTCGGCCGCCCAGCCGTTCAGCCACCTGGCCATGCCAGGCTTGTGCGGGTAGAGCATCGCAGTGAAGGACCGCACGCCGAACTCCCGGAGCAGTGCCGTCCGTTCCGCCTCCTCTTTCCGGTAGGTGATCGGCCACTCCAGCCCACCGGTCAGCGGTCCGAGCGCATCGAAGTAGTCCCAGACCTTGTGCAGGACGCGCTCGGGCATGAAGTGGGTGTGGACGTCGACCAGTCCGGGAAGACCGAGCCGACCCCAGAAACGGCGGACCTCATAGGCCTCCTTGCCTACAGGCACGTCAGTCACGGCCCGTCCCAACCCCGTGGCCGTGCTCGAGCCGGGCGACCTGGCATCGTAGGTGAGGCCGTGCGCGGGAGTGGGCTCGGCGGAACCGCCGGGGTCGACAGGTTCCATGCGGTGATCGTCCATGTCACCCACCATCAGTCCTGGTGAGGTGCCGGGTCCACTCCTTCGCACAAGGGATCCGTGAGGGATCCATCACCAGGCCCTGAGGCTGTGTCGGCCTGTCGTCCAAGCAAGCGGCCCTGCACCTGGCTGTGAAAGATCAATCGGAGGACAAGGTCCGATGGCTGGAGATCACCACGACGGGGCTGTCGTCGGCCGGGGCGCAGACACGTGACAGCGTCCGCTGACAGTCGATCCCGTTGGTCCCCTCGTGGAGGCGGGCGAGGGCGCAGGGGCCGGCGGCTCGGGCCACCCTCGCTCCACCACGCCACATCGACGCTGGGAACCAGACCCGCCAGATGTCCGGCCAGCTCGGCGACGGAGATCTCTGCCCCGCCGCGGGCTGTGGTGACCCACGTGAGGACGATACGCGGAACCATGAGTGCCTCCTGGTGGGGGCGTTGGAGCCGGCCCAGCCCCGGTCCTCGATGAGGGCCCGGAGTGGAGCCCAGCAGGTTGGTACGAGAGAGCGCGGCTCCATGCTGCATTGCGGCCGGTCCATGTGAATCCCGCATGGCGGTCTATGCGGGGCGTCGGTAGACCGTCTGACATCAACCCCTTTCCCGGTGGACTTGGAGCGGACGGTCCGACAGTCACTCGGGGCTGCCCACGGAACCTGCATGTACCGAGGTGTCCAGGTCATCGATCCGGCCGGCGAGTGTCCGCAAGGCTTCGGAAGACGGGGAGCCGGGTTGAGCTGTACTCACGAGCAACCACTGGTCCGGGTCACCGGGAAAGACAAGGGCCTCATAGTTCAAGGTGACTTCGCCGAGCAGGGGGTGCCGGTAACGTCTGGTGCCGTGGGAGAACTCCTCCACATCGTGTGCGGCCCACCATCGGCGAAAGTCTTCGTCTACGGCCGACAGCTGATCAATTAGCTCGGTCAGTTGTGGATCGTTCGGATGCCGACCCGCATACAGGTGCAAACCTGTGACGACCATGCGGGCAGCCATGTCCCAGTCAATAAATAGTTCACGCGCCGCAGGGTCGAGAAATACAAATCGCGCCAAATTGCGCTCGCGGGCCGGTACGGCATCGAAGTCGGCATATATCGCGCAAGCCATTCGATTAAGGGCAAGGACGTCCATGCGGCCGTCCAGAATCATGGCAGGGGTATCCCGGAGAACCTCAAGCAGCGCGTACGCGCCCGGACGCACTCGCCATGGAACGGCGGGCCGGCTCACTCTGGCCACGGACTGCGGTCTGGCAAGGTTGAACAGATGCGCACGCTCGGCATCATCCAGCCGCAGAGCGCGGGCTACAGCCTCCAACACCGCTTCCGAGGCGTTGGCCACCCGTCCGCGTTCCATACGGATGTAGTAGTCCACGCTCAATCCGGCCAAGAGTGCAACCTCCTCACGGCGGAGTCCCGGAACACGGCGACTCGCCCCGGGCGTGACCCCGACCTGCTCAGGCGTCACCCGAGCGCGCCGCGAGCGCAGAAAATCGCTCAGCTCTTTGTTGTCACGTGAACCGGACGACGTCGTGCCCATATATTGAGGCTAGCCCTCGACGCGCCATCCCGGCAAACGCACAGTGGAATAATGCGGCCGCATAAGCCACTCCCTGTCAGCGAAAAAGGGAATTCCCTGAAACAGTCGCCCTAAAATAGCGAAGTGGAGCCGCCCCGCTTACCGCCGGACCAGCGAGCGACGTCGATCCAACAGACGCTTTCCGAATATAGTCTTGGCCCGCAGACCATCTCCCGTCAGGGCCCAAGTGACGGGCGCGCATGGCACTCGCCGACGGCGGGGCCGGCGGTGGATCCGAATGCCTTGTTGTCGTCCGGACGTCGGCCCGTGGCCGCGTCGACGACCTTCTCGCCGTTTCCGCCTCGACGAGGATCAAGCTGCGTTATCCCGACGCCTGCATCGGCGGCTACTCGGCGATGGGGAAAGGGGGCCTGCCAGTACCTGGACCAGTAGGCCATGGCCGAAGTAGGCCTGCTTGGCCGCCCCCAGGTGCCTTTCCGGCTGGTTCTCTGGATTGCAGGTCAGCACAAGGCCCGCAGGACAAGCAGGCCTCGCTGAACTCGCCGACCAAGGCGAAACCCCGTTCGACGGTCTGGTGACGCGTCGGGCGTAATCCACCGACGTCAAGAAACAAGGACATCCCCATGAATCTGAAGCTCGAAATGATCGTGCTGCCCGTCTCCGACATCGACCGGGCCAAGGCCTTCTACGAGAAGGTCGGATTCCGCCTGGACGTCGACTACACGGCCAGCGAGCACTTCCGGGTCGTGCACTTCACTCCGCCCGGCTCCGAGTGCTCGATCATCTTCGGCGAGGGGATGACCCCCATCGCACCCGGCTCGTTCCAGGGCCTGTACCTCATCGTCTCCGACATCGAGGAGGCCCGCACGGATCTCACCGGCCGCGGCATCGAGGTCAGCGAGATCTTCCACGACGCAGGCGGCCTCTTCCACGGCCACGAGGGCGGCGGCGTCACCCACCGCGGCCCCGGCCAGGAGCGGCGGGCCGGCCTGCACCCCGAGCGCGCCTCCTACGGCTCCTTCCTCACCTTCAGCGACCCGGACGGCAACGGCTGGGTGCTCCAGGAGGTCTCGCAGCGCCTCCCCGGCCGCTGACAACCCCACAAGCCACCGTCCATGGGCTGCAACGGACCGTGTCCGGTCCGGATGGCAGCCGGTCCGGCCCAGCGGTTCTCGCGGTCCGGACCGAAGACCGGCACCGGACCGCCGGGCGAGCGCAAGGGTGCTTTCCGCCGCCCGGCGGTCCGGCTGCCGGCCGAGCCAGCGCCGCGAGACGGCTTTGCCGCCGGGACCGTCCCGTCCCGTGACCGTCCCCCCTCGACCCCGTGCGGTGCGGCGGCCCTGGTGCCGTCCGGTGGCGGGGAACGGCAAACGCGGCCGGCCATGGGCCGCGGCCGCCGGAGTGTCCGACCGAATCACGGAAGCAATGAGGAACGAAACAGTGAGGAACGCAGCAGTGAGGAACGAGACAACCCGCACGTACGACGTGATCGTCATCGGCGCAGGGCCGGTCGGCGAGAACGTGGCCGAACGCGCCCGCGCCGCAGGGCTCAGTACCGTGATCGTGGAGCGCGAACTCCTCGGCGGCGAGTGCTCGTTCTGGGCCTGCGACCCGAGCAAGGCGCTGCTGCGGCCGGTGGTGGCACGTGCCGACGCGAGCCACGTACCAGGACTCAACCCGGCGGCGGCCGGCCCACTGGACGTCGAGGCGGTCCTCGCGCACCGCGACAGGATGTCCTCGTACTGGAAGGACGAGGACCAGGTCGACTGGCTGAACTCGGTCTCCGTCGACCTCATGCGCGGCCACGGCCGCCTCACCGGCCTCAAGCAGGTGGCCGTGCAGACCCCTGAGGGCGACATCATCACCCTGACCGCCCGGCACGCCGTCGCCGTCTCCACCGGCACCCGCGCCGCCCTGCCCCCCATCCCCGGATTCGACACCGTGCGCCCCTGGACCAGCCGCGAGGCCACCAGCGCCGCCAAGGTGCCCGGCCGCCTCGCCGTCGTCGGCGGTGGTGTGGTGGCCGTCGAGATGGCCACCGCCTGGCAGGCCCTCGGCTCTCAGGTGACCATGCTGGTCCTCGAGAACGGGCTCCTCGAGCGGATGGAGCCGTTCGCCGGCGAACTGGTCGCCGACGGACTGCGCGAAGCAGGCGTCGACATCCGTTTCAACACCACCGTCACCTGCATGGCCCGCGAGGACGGCGAGGTGCGGATCACGTTGTCCGACGGCGGGCAGCTGGCCGCGGACGAGATCCTGCTGGCGACCGGCCGCGCCCCGCAGACCCGCGACGTCGGCCTGGAGACCGTCGGTCTCACCCCCGGCGACTGGCTGACCGTCGACGACACCTTCCGGGTCACCGGCGTCGACGGCAGCTGGCTCTACGCCGTCGGCGACGTCAACCGCCGCGCCCTGATGACGCATCAGGGCAAGTACCAGGCCCGGATCGCCGGCTCCGTCATCGGCGCCCGCGCCAAGGGAGAGCCCATCGACGACGCCCCTTGGGGCGCGCATGTCGCCACCGCCGACCACGCGGCCGTCCCCCAGGTCGTCTTCACCACCCCCGAGGTCGCCTCCGTCGGCCTGACCAGCCGCGAGGCCGAGCAGAGCGGGCGCCGCATCGAGGTCGTCGACTACGACCTCGCCCGCGTCGCCGGCGCCCACCAGTACGGCGAGGACTACCGCGGCCGGGCCCGCATGCTCATCGACACCGACCGCAACACCGTGGTGGGCGTCACCTTCGCCGGCCCCGGCGTCGGGGAACTGGTGCACTCAGCCACCATCGCGGTCGCCGGCGAGGTGCCCCTCGACCGGCTCTGGCACGCCGTCCCCGCCTTCCCCACCCTCGGCGAAGTCTGGCTGCGGCTGCTGGAGACGTACCGCGGCTGAGCATGCACCGGCCGGCATGCGGGGCGGTCGGCCCTGGCCTCAGCCGGGTGACTCGGTTGTCTGCGGGTGAGGAGCGATCCTCCTCACCCGGTGGCCGGCAGTCTTCTTCGGTCGGCGAGTCCGACCCGATGGCGAGTCGCACAGACGGGGCGGGGCCCAAGGCTCCGGCACTCCGGGAGTACTGGGCATCTACGGCCCACCCGCGCACCCTGCCGCAGGCGCGCCAATCGAACGACGCACTCAGCACCCCTTCAGGACATCACCCCCCTATTCCTCAATGTTCGGGTGATTTCCTTCACCGCAGTAATTTATTGTTCAACTACATCTCGAGGCGTAGCTTCGACAGCGCCCACAGAAAGGCAGGTCCGCCGTCGCAGTCATGGAGCGGCGGACACTGCTAAGGAGGAAAGACCATGAAGAAGCCCATGCGTCGTATCGCGACCGCGAGCGTTTCCGCGGCATTCGTCGGAGGCACACTCCTCGCCACCGGCGGCTCCGCGGCGGCGGCCACTCTTCCCGATGGCGGGCTCACTCCTGCCCGGGTCGTCGTGACCGCGGACACGGACACGATCGGCTTGGACGACGGCCAGGTCGTGAAGAACCACCTCGACCCCTGGGTACAGGGCCAGCTGCTGGCGTTCGACCCCTGGATCCAACATCAGCTGGCGCTGTTCGCACACTACGGGGACCTCGGTCATCGGTAATGACTGTCCCCGCGGGCGCGGGGACTACGTCCTCGAGGCGAATCTGGCTCTGCCCGGAGTTCCGTGAATTGCTCGGGCCGTCGTCCAGAATCACGGCCGGGCCGTGACGCACCCAGGCGCCTGGTTGGCCGGTCACTCTGGGTAGAGCGCCGCGATCCGGGGCAGTCGGGCGGCGGCTTCGCTGTGGTCGTCGAAGTCGAAGTCCCAGGCGGGATCGAGATCCGGGTAGTTGCTGGTGAAGGCATCGCTGGGGAGTTCTGTGCGGGTTGCGGTCTCGTAGGCGTCCCAAGCGATGTCCAGGGTTTGCTCGCCCTCCTGCTCTGCCGCGCTGTCGCAGCCAGGTGCGGATGGCCTTGGAGCTGTAGCCCTTGTCGCCCAGGACGTGGGCGGGCCGCCCCGGGCCGATGCGGAGCACCGTATCGCTTCCATCACAGCGGTGAACCGGGTGCAGTCGTTGGCGTTGCCGCCCGTGCCGGTGAACCCGAGCGGGCGGCCGAAGGCATCGCAGGCGAGATGAATCTTGCTGGTGAGGCCGCCTCGGGAGCGTCCGAGGGCGGGGCCGTGAAGCCCCCCTTTTCGGGCCCCTGCTGCGTGCTGGTGGGCGCGGACGATGGTGGAGTCGACGCACACCAGCCAGTCGGGTCTTCCAAGATTTTCGTAGCCGTTGATCGTTGGGCCCGCGGGAGTGTCAGCTGAGCAGGATGCGGTGGCGGAGGAGGCGGTAGCCGGCCCG
>NZ_JBEXYL010000113.1:0-24271 GCF_040630895.1 Streptomyces sp. NPDC005728 | reverse complement strand
CGCTCGAAGAAGGCCCATACCGCGGGTGAGAAGGTCGGTCCGGCTGCGCTGGACCGGATGCCGACCGAGGCCCGGCGGATAACCCCGTGGCTGGCTGCCGAGTCGTCCCAGGGACAAGAACTCCGCCCGCGTGACGCTCGTCCGGGCAGGTCTGAACCCGGCTGGTGCCGAGGGCGTAAGACCCGCTGAGGCGCCGCCTCAGCAGGCAGCCTGAGCCAGGAATCACCTCCCTCCGGGGAGGAGAGCAGTCAATCGGCGAGCTTGAGTCCGCGGTCCTTGATGCCGGACTCGGCCTTCTGCTCGCCCGCCTCGATTCCCGCGGCGAAGCCGGACTTGGCGGTGGTGTCCTGGATGGCGGTGTAGACGTCCATCTGGTCGGGGCCCCAGGTCCAGCCGGGGACGATGGTGTCGGCCTGCTGGGAGGCGAGGGCGTAGAGGTCCTGGCCGTTGAAGTAGGAGGTGTCGAACTTGGCGGCGGCGACGCCCCGCATCTCCGCGTTGGCGGGCAGTGCGCTGCTCGGCGAGGTCTGGTCGGCGAGCCGTGCCTCGACGCCGGCCTTGTCCGTGGTGAGCCAGGTGATGAACTCGGTGGCGGCCTCGGCGTGCTTGCTGCCCTTGAGGACGCCGTAGGAGGTGCCACCGTAGTTGCCGCCGGCCGGGCTGCCCCAGTTGGGCATGGGGGCGGCGGCCCACTTGCCCTTGAGGTCGGGCAGGGCGGTCATCGTGCTGCCGGCGGACCAGGAGGCGCCGAGGAAGGAGAGCGTCCTGCCCTGGGCGCGGGCCTTGGTCTCCTCGGGGCTGTAGCCGGTGAGGGTCTGCACGAGGCCGTCCTTGACCAGGCTGTCCCAGTAGGCGGCGACCTTCTGGGTGGCGGCGTCGTTCACGCCCGTCTTCCAGGCGTCCCCCTGGGTGCCGAACCACTTGCCGCCCGCCTGCCAGGCGAGGGCGGCCAGCAGGGCGGGGTCGTTCTTCGGGAAGGAGGCCAGACGGACGTTCTTGTCCTGCTTCCTGACCTTCTCGGCGGCCGACCTGAAGGCGTCCCAGGTCTTGGGGACGTCGATGCCGTACTTCTTGAACAGGTCGGTGCGGTAGTAGAACAGCTGCGGTGCCACGTCGTAGGGGACGGTCCAGGTGCGGCCGCCGAAGGTCACCAGGGACTGCACGGGCTTCGGGAACTTCGACTTGACCGTTTCACCGGCGTACTTGGTCAGGTCGATCAGATCGCCCTGGCTCGCGAACTCGGGGACCATCTGGTACTCGATCGTGGCGACGTCGGGTGCGTTGCCCGCCTTCACGGCGTTGGCGAGCTTGCTGTAGCCCTCGGTGCCGCTGGGGATCTCGGTGAATCTGACCCTGACGTCCTTGTGCGTCCTGTTGAACGCGTCGACGGTCGACTTGGCGCCGAGCGTCCAGGTCCAGTAGTCGATGGTCACCGGCTTGCCGTCGGACTCGGCGTCGGTCGAACTCCCGCTGCCGCCGCAGGCGGTGGCGAGCAGGCCCAGGGAGGCGACGGCGGCTGTGGCGGCGGTGCGGAACGATCGTGACGTACGCGTCATGGCACGGCTCCTACGAGACCTCGTACGGGAAGAGGCGGTCGCAGGACATCTTTTGCGCACAC
Source organism: Streptomyces sp. NPDC005728 (assembly GCF_040630895.1). Taxonomy (NCBI): domain Bacteria; kingdom Bacillati; phylum Actinomycetota; class Actinomycetes; order Kitasatosporales; family Streptomycetaceae; genus Streptomyces; species Streptomyces sp. NPDC005728. Next base: position 22,653 of record NZ_JBEXYL010000113.1, on the reverse strand, counting down.
ACGATCAACGTCAAGAGCGTTCGCACAAGATAATCAAAACGATCGCAACACGATCGCTTCGCTCGCGGGTGAGGTCAGAAGCCACCCGCGGACGCCTCTCCCCCGCACGAGGAGCGGATCCGCAACTCCGGGAGCAGATCGAGGTGTTGCCGGGGACCGGGCCGCTGCCCGGTGGCCCGCTCGGCGAGGCGGCGCAGCAGGAGTTTCGCGGCGAGTTCACCCACCGAGCGCTTGGGCGGGGCGACGGCGGTCAGTGGCACGTCGGCGAGGCCGGCGACCTCGTCGTCGTAGGCGATGAGCGCAAGGTCGCCGGGCACCCGGACCCCGTGCGCCTGGAGCCGGGGCACGAGCACGATGGCGTCCTCGTCGCTGTGGACCAGGGCGGCGGTGACGCCGCGTTCGCGCACCGCCCGGACGAGATAGTCGACGGAGGCGTCGTAGTCGCCGTGCTCGCGCACGCTCGGGGCGCCGGTGTCGATATCGATGCCGCGCGAGCGTACGGCGGCCTGGAAGCCGGCGCTGATCTGGACGGCGTGCGGGCCTTCCTGCAGGACCGCGGTGATCCTGCGGTGGCCCAGGGCCGCGAAGTGGCCGACGGCGACGGCGGCGCCGTGGGCGCGGTCGGTGCGTACCCGGTCGAGGTCGGCGGCGGGGTTGCCGGGCAGGGCGGAGCGCTCGACCAGGACGGTGGGCACCTGGCACTCCATGAGCCATTTCTCCTGACCGTCCTCCGGGACGCCACCGAACCAGCTGGGCGCCACCAGCAGTCCCTGCGCACCGCCCGCGATGAGATGTTCCGCCTGTACGGAGTCCTCGGTGTCGACATAGCCGGAGACGCCGAGGACCAGCCGTCCGCCCTGCGCGCCGACGGTCTCGCGGGCGCCGCGCACGATGTCGGCGAAGATGTAGTTCGTGGTCGGCACGATCATTCCGACCACGGCACCTTCGGCGGACTCCGGCCGCGGCTCGGGGGCGGCGGCGGTGTCGCCCGGCCAGACCACTGCCCCGTGCAGCCGCTGCACCCGGCCCTGCGCCGCCAGGGTCTCCACGTCACGCCGCAACGTCACTGCGGAGACGCCGAGCTCGGCCGCCAGTTCGGCGACGCGGAGACTGCCCCGCTCCCGGACGAGTTCGAGCACCCGCTCGTGGCGCTGGTCGACGTGAAGTCGCATGGGGCTCCCCCTGGAACAGTGATCCCGAGTCGCTTACTCTACGCCCACAATCGTATCGATCGTTTCCAATCAATTCGATCGCTCCCGTGTTCGGTAAGGCGGTCCCGGAGCACCTCAGGGCACTCAGTTCCCCCATGAGCCCTCCCATGCTGCACTGAGTGTCATGAATCTGGGCCGGATGCTACGTTCCCGTTCATGAGCTCCAGCAGCGCGGCGCCGGCCGCGAAGCCCCCGATGCGGGACGCCCTGGTAGCGGCGGCCTTCCAGCTCTTCCTGGAACGCGGGTACGAGCAGACCACCGTGGACGACATCGTGACGCTGGCCGGGGTGGGCCGCCGCTCGTTCTTCCGTTACTTCCCTTCGAAGGAGGACGTGGTCTTCCCCGACCACGAGCGCTGCCTGGCCGACATGACCGCGTTCCTCGCCGCGAGCGAAGGGGAGGCCGAGCCGGTGCGGCGGGTGTGCGACGCGGCCCGTCTGGTGCTGCGGATGTACGCGGAGAACCCGACCTTCTCCGTACAGCGCTACCGGCTCACCAAGGAGGTGCCGGGGCTGCGCGCCTACGAACTGTCGGTGGTGTGGCGTTACGAGCGCGCGCTCGCCGAGTACCTGCGCGAGCGGTTCGCCGGGCGGCCCGACGGGACACTGCGCGCCGATGTGATCGCGGCCGCGGTCGTCGCCGCGCACAACAACGCCCTGCGGTCCTGGCTGCGCTCGGACGGCAAGGGCGACGCGGGCACGGCGGTGGACCACGCCCTGGGGTATGTCCAGGCCGCGTTCGACCACCCGGGACACCCGCACGCCACCCCCGCCCGCCCCGCACCGGGCCGCCCCGACGCCGCCTCCGACTCCACGCCGGACGCCGGGCCTGCGGGCCACTCCGACGCAGGCCAGTCCGACGCAGGCCAGTCCGGCGCCGACCACTCCGATGCCGACCGGGCCTGGCACCCCGGCGTCGCCCATCTCGACCTCGCACACCCCGACGACGTGGTCGTCCTCGTCACCCGCCGGGACGCACCGCTGTGGCGGGTGGTCCAGGAGTTCGAGTCGGCACTCGGGCGCCCCTGACCCCGCCGAGCCGCGTACCGGAATCTCCCGCCGGCACAGCATCTCCGTAGATTGGGGGTACGGAGTGCCTTTACGAGTGACACTGAGTGCCATACTCTGTCGGCGTGCACGGTGGCACGGCAACCGGGCACACGCGTGTGCGGTTCACTCCGAGCGCGCGGGATTCCGGCCGAGCGCAGGGAGTTGACCAGCGTGTACCACCCCTCAGCAAGCACCTCGCATCCGGCGGCCGGCTCCGCGGCGGGCGTTCTCGAGCCCGCAGCGGACACCCGGGACGCCATCCAGTTCCAGCGCTGCGCCTGGTGCGGCACCGCGATGTACCACCGGCTGTTGTGTCCGGTGTGCCAGGGCAGCGAGCTGCGCACGGAGCGCAGCGAGGGCACGGGGACGGTGCGCCACTCCACCGTGGTGCACCGCAACACACCCGCGGCCCGCAATGTGTCGCTGATCGAGATGGCCGAGGGGTTCGTCGTACGGGGCCGCGTCATGGGACCGCCCGTCGGCATCCACAGCGGCGACCGGGTACGGCTGTCGACGGCCAAGGACCCGGTGCGGGGCGAGCCGGTCTTCCAACTGCTCGACGAGCCGTACCGGGCCTGGACCTGAGAAAACACTCGCGCCCGGCCCGCGGCCCGGGCCAGGATGCGGCCATGGACGACGCACAGGATGCCGCCACGGACAAGGCATCGGAAGCAGAGCAGGTGCGCGCGGCGACCGAGGGCGAGCTCGCGCTCATGGACCCCCGGGTGCGCGCCTCGCGGGAGGCGTCCCGGCAGTGGCTCGACCCGGACTTCGTCGAGGTCGGCGCCTCGGGCAGGCGGTGGACCCTCGAGGACGTGCTGGCCGGGCTGCCGGACATGGCGGGCAGCACCGACACGGGCCCCCGCTACGAGCCCTCGGACATCCAGGGGGTCCTGCTGGCACCGGGCCTGGTGCATCTGACGTACGAGACGGTGCTCGACGGCCGGCGTGCGCGGCGCAGTTCCCTGTGGCGCCGCCGGGACGCGGAGTCGGGCTGGCGGATGTACTACCACCAGGCCACCCCGGTACCACCTGCGACCGAGTAGCAAGGCCTGCCGAGTAGCACCCCATCGGCAAACCGTAGTCCGATGGGGGTGGTTGGCCGCTTCGGACCGCCGACCGCACGGTGTGATCGAACACTTGCCCTTCACAAGCAACCCACAGTGTCTCCTTCCCGTCCTCCGGGGGCGAGGGGCGCCCGGACGACCGGGACGCCCGAGGTCGGGGTCAGAGGAGGAACTGTGGTCCGTGCCCGGCGCATATGGGTCACCGCCGCCGCGCTGCTCGCGGTGGCGGGAGCGTCCCCAGGGGCGGCAGTCGCGCAAGGTCAACCATCGCCAGGGACAGGGGCGTTGACTGCCACGTCGGACGGAACGCTGCCGCCGGGGTGGGGGATCGCCGGCGGCCGGTCGGCGCCGCAGCTGGTGTGGCGGTCGGACCGGCCGGTGCCCATGGGGGACGCACGCGTCGAATTCCGTTCCGGCGGACGGCTGTTGGGCATCCCGCAGCCGGCCAAGGACGGACGCACTTTCCGGCTGGGGCTCGACGGACAGCGCCCCGAGGCGCTGCGGGGGCTGCAGGTCTGGTCCGGCGGACGGAGACTGGACGCCAAGGTCTCCGCCTCGGGCCCGTCGGCCGTCCAGCCGCCGGCACCGCTGCCGGCCAACCCCGTCGACCCGGGCAAGCCGGGTTCGTACCACACCAAGACCGGTGAGTACCGGCTCGACCCGGTGAAGCTGCCGGGCTTCGCCGCCCCGGTGGAGATGCAGGCGGTGGTCGTCGCTCCCACCGACGCCCGCGGCCCGCGCCCGCTCGCGCTCTTCCTGCACGGCCGTCACTACACGTGCTTCAAGGGGCACGACATCACCGGTGACTGGCCCTGCAAGGCCGGCGCGAAGCCGGTGCCGAGCCACCGCGGCTATCTGCGCGACCAGAAGCTGCTGGCCTCCCAGGGCTATGTGACCGTGTCGATCTCCGCGAACGGCATCAACGGCCAGGACTACGCGGCCGAGGACGGCGGCGCGCAGGCGCGCTCGTCCCTCGTGCGCCTGCATCTGGCCCGATGGGCCGGCTGGGCCGCACACCCCGAGACCGCACCGTCCGTCGTACGCGACGCACCCCGCGCCGACCTGTCCCGTGTCCTGCTGGTCGGGCACTCGCGCGGCGGCGAGGGCGTGAACCGGGCCGCGCTGGACAGCCTGTACCCGCCGCCCGCCGACCAGGACGGCTACCACGGTCCGGTGCGCTGGACCATCCGCGGCCTGGTCATGATCGGCCCCACCGTCTTCGGCCAGAACCCGGTGCCCGACGTCCCGTCGGCGACGATCCTGCCGGGCTGCGACGGTGACGTCTCCGACCTCCAGGGCGAGGTGTACGTCGACGGCACGCGCGCGGTCAGCCGCGGCAGCGCCCTGCACAGCGCGGTCTACGTCATCGGCGCCAACCACAACTTCTTCAACTCCGAGTGGACGCCGGGGCAGGCTACCGCGCCCGCCGAGGACGACTTCTCGGACGACCCGCAGCAGCCCGACAAGGTGTGCGGCAAGCGTGCCACCACCCGGCTGACCGCCGACCAGCAGCACCGGGCCGGCTCGACCTACATCGCGACCGCCGCACGGCTGTTCCTCGCCGGTGACGACAAGGTACGGCCGCTGCTGGACGGCTCCGGCAGGCGGGCCCCGTCGGCGGACCCGGCGCGGGTCCTCACCCATGCGGTGGGCGGGCGCCGCAATGCCGGGTTCCTGCCGGACGGCGGGCTCTCGGTGACCGGCGGCAAGCTGTGCGCGGCGGTCGACCCGAGCCCGGCCAAGGCGTGTCTGGGCGAGGGCGCCAAGGGGATCTCGCCGCACTTCGCCCAGTGGGAGACGAACCGTGAGGCCGGCCGGCAGGCCGTCGCACTGCACTGGACCCGCGCCGGCAGCCCGGCACGGGTGCAGGTGAAGAACCCGGTCTCGCTGGTCGACGACAAGGCGCTGGCGCTGCGGCTGTTCGTGCCGCCGAACTCCAAGGGCACGCGCCTGGACGTGTCCGTCACCGACGCTTCCGGCCGCAAGGCCGTCCTCGGCAAGGTCGGGATCGACGGTCTGCCCGGCAGCGAGCGCACCGCCTCCTACTGGGCACGCGAGATCCGGGTGCCGCTGACGGCGGCCACCCGCGCCGGACTCGACCTGCACAAGGTCAAGTCCCTTGAGCTGACCCCGCGTTCGGGCTCCGGGCGGGCCTGGCTGATGGACGCGTGGGGCTGGCGGCCCGGAACACCGGCGGTCAAGGCCGCTGATCTGCCCCGGGTGGACGTCGGCCGGACGACCGTGGACGAGGGCGACTCCGGCGTGCGCACCTACCGGGTTCCGGTCCGGGTGTCGGGCCGGGGCAGCGGGCAGGTCCGGGTGTACGTCGTCGACCCGGCCACCGGCCGGGCCAAGGACAAGCTGGTCACCGTGCATCCGGGCGGCGACGACATCGACGTGCCGGTCGAGGTGAAGGGCAACACGCGCTACGGCGGCGACGTGCAGTACGACATCCTCGTCAAGGCGGTCCGGGGTACGGTCGTCGGCTCGTACCGGGGCGGGATCACCGTGCACGACGACGACCCGGCGCCCAAGGTGACCGTCACCCCGGTCGCCGACAAGGTGACCGAGGGGCAGGCCCTGAAGTGGCGGGTGTCGCTGTCCGAGGCCGTCGACCTGGACATCGCCACGTTCTTCGTCGCCGTCCCGCCCACCGGGCCGGAGCTGTCCACCAAGGACGTGACCGCTCGCTGGCTGCAGGAGACGGCCGGGGCCTCGCCGGACCCGGAGCGGCCCCTGTCCAAGCTGGACGGCGGTCTCTACCTGTGGGTGAACGTCCCGGCGGGCAAGACCCGTACGGACGTCACCGTTCCGACGGTCAAGGACCGGGTCCGGGAGTCCGCCGAGTCGGTGCGGTTCCGGCAGGTCGATGACCAGACAGGTGCACCGCGTCCCGGCGGGCTGGAGTTGAACGGCACGGTGCTCGACGCGTCGTAACCGTCCGCAGCCCTGTCGTACACGCCTGGAGCCCTGAGGAAGCAGCAGCCTCCTCAGGGCTTCAGCGTCACCCGGATCCCGACCGTGCCGTCCAGGCCGCGCCGCAGCCGGCTGCCCAGCAGGGTGAGACGGCCGAGGATGCCGTACTTGCGGGCGACGAGGGTGCGGTAGCGGGCGGTGGTGGCCGCATCGGCGATCTCGGCGGTGGCCGGGAGCTGCTCGCCCGTGGGGTTGCCCCTCAGGTCACAGGGGCCGACGAGAACGTCGGCGCGGCGGCGGATCCGTTTGACCTTCCAGCTGTCGGCGGCCGTCCACACGCCCAGGGCGTCCCCGTCCGCCACCACCCACACCGGGGTGGCGACGGAGGTGCCGTCCTTGCGGTAGCTGGTGACCAGCAGGTACGTGCCGGAGCCGAGCCGGGCCTGCGGTGTGTCGTCCATGTCCGGCAGTCTAGGAGTCCGCGAGCCGTCCGGGACCTGCGGGGACTCTCGGCCGCGGGTCAGGCCAGCGCCGCCGCCATGCGCCGCACCCCCTCCGTGAGGATCTCCGGGGAGGTCGCCAGATTCAGGCGTACGTGCCCGCCGCCGCCGGTGCCGAAGGGCAGTCCGGAACTGAGGGCGACCCGGCCGCGGTCGAGGAACACCGCGGCGGGATCGTCGCCGAGGCCGAGGGCGCGGCAGTCGAGCCAGGCCAGATAGGTGGCCTCGGCGGGGCAAGGTCGGATCTCGGGCAGTTGCTCGGCGAGCAGGGCGGTGAGCAGACGCCGGTTGGCGTCGAGACCGGCCAGCAGGGCATCCAGCCAGCCGGTGCCGTCGTTCAGGGCAGCCGTGTGGGCGATGACGCCGAGGTGACTGGGGCCGTGGCTGACCTCCTCCGGCAGCCGGGCGAGGTCGGCCGCGGCCCCGGGGCCGACGAGGGCGAGCGCGGCCTTGAGCCCGGCCAGGTTCCAGCCCTTGGAGGCAGACATCAGCGAAAGTCCACGCTCGGCGCCGGGCACGCTCAGGTACGGCACGAAGGTGACACCGGGGGCCACGACCGGGGCGTGGATCTCGTCCGCGACGACACGGACGCCGTACCGTTCGGCAAGGTCCGCGACGGCGGCCAGCTCGGCCGCGGTGTGGACGGTGCCGGTGGGGTTGTGCGGACTGCACAGCAGGAAGGCGGCCCGGCCGCCGTCGGCGGTCGCCTCCCGAAACGTCTCGGCCAGCAGGTCGAGGTCGATGCGCAGGCCCGCGCCGAGCGGGGCCTCCACCACGCGGCGGTCCATGTGGGTGACGAACTGGTAGAACGGCGGATACACCGGCGCGTTGACGATCACGGGATCGCCGGGGCCGGTGACCAGTTTGAGCATTTCGACCACACCGAGCATCACGTCCGGGACGATTGCGGTGCGCTCCACGGCGAGTCCGGACCAGTTCCAGCGTTTGGCGGCGAAGCCGGCCAGCGCCTCGGCGTAGGCGGTGCCCGCGGGGTAGCCGGTGTCTCCGAGGGCGAGTGCGTCGGTGACGGCGCGGACGACCGGCTCGGCGAGCGGAACGTCCATCTCTGCGACCCACAGCGGCAGCACGTCCTCCGGGTAGGTGCGCCACTTCATGCTCGTACGACATCGCAGCTGCTCCAGGCCCAGGGCGCGCAGCGGATCGGGTTCGCCGGGTGTGTCGTGCGGGATGCTGGTCATGGGGCTCAAGATAGGGGGCTGTGGTGTGTCCGGAAACGGGGCGAGCCGGGCGGTCGGTGCCCGCAAGGCGGCCGCGGGCGGCTTCCTGGAGGTCGCCTGCGACGAGTCGGGCTCGGACGGGGAGAACCTGACCGGTGGGAACACGGACGTCTTCGCGCATGCGAGCGTGACGCTACCGGTGGACCGGGCCGAGGAGCGCGTACGGGAGATCCGGCGCGGCGCCGGATCCGGTCGCCCGCGGAGGAGTACAGGCCGGTCATCTGCTGCGGGGGAAGCACCGGGCGCGGCCGGCCGAGGCGCCGCCTCTGATTCCGTGCTCAATCCCTGACGGCACGTCTGCGTCCGTTCGCGGGGGGCGAGTCGGTGTGGGGCGACGCGCGCAGCTGGTGGCGGCTGGGTCCGGGCGCGGAAAACCCCGGACGAGCAGCGGAGATCAACTCGGGCGTCTAGATTGCGTCTTGAATGGTGCACCTCTCATCAGGCATCCAGGAGCTGAACCCACGTGACCGACAACCCGGCAGCCACCAACGACGTGGCCCTGTCACTGCGCGCCCGCATCAACACCAGCCAGCCGCACACGGCCCGGATCTGGAACTACTGGCTCGGCGGCAAGGACAACTACGAGGTCGACCGTGCGGCCGGAGACCAGATCCGCGGGCTGCACCCGGGGATCGGGGAGTACGCGCGCGCCGACCGGCTGTTCCTGGGCCGGGCCGTGCGCCATCTGGTGGGCGACCTCGGTATCCGGCAGTTCCTGGACATCGGCACCGGGCTGCCCACCGCCGACAACACGCATGAGGTGGCCCAGCGCATCGCACCGGATGCGCGGATCGTGTACGTCGACAACGACCCGCTCGTCCTCGCGCACGCCCGCGCCCTGCTCACCAGCACGCCCGAGGGCCGTACCGACTACCTGGACGAGGATCTGCGCAACGTCGACGCGATCCTCGACCACGCGGCGAAGACCCTGGACTTCAGCCGGCCGGTGGCCCTGATGCTGCTCGGCGTGGTCATCTTCATCGGTGACGACGAGGACCCGTACGGCCTGGTACGGCAGTTGACGGACCGGCTGCCGTCCGGCAGCCACCTGGTGCTGTCGCACACCATCACCAGCCCGTCGATGCCGGACGTGGACGAGGCGGTCACGTTCTGGAACGAGCACGGGACGCCGAAGCTGACCCAGCGCACCCCCGAGAACGTCGCCCGGTTCTTCGACGGTCTCGAGCTGCTGGAGCCGGGTGTGGTGTCCTGCTCGCGCTGGCGCCCGGAGAACGCCGAGGGGGCGGAGCCGGAGGAGGTCGCCATGTTCGGCGGGGTGGCGCGCAAGGCGTGACGGCACGCAGGACGTGACGGCACGCGGGAGCCGACGGCGGGCGAGGCGACATCCTCGGGTGAGCCGAGGATGTGCGTGCGCCGAGAAGATCGCCGCCGTCGGTGAACGCCGCCGGGCCGGGCCACGTACTCAGGGTCGGGCGCTCGACGACCGGAGGGCCCCGCGGTGCCGGCACGGGCATCGCGCGTTCGGGGTTCGGGAGCCATGCATGAGGCACGCACGACGACGGGTCGTCCGGCGAGTGACACAGCTGGCGGCGGTCGGCGGACTCCTCCTGGGAGGCGCGATGGTCACACAGGCGGCCATGGCGAGCGAGACTTCCCCGGCGTCCGCCAGGCCGTTCAGTTCGGCCGGGACGGCGGGTGACACCGGCGCCGGGCTGGTGGCGCGGCTCGGCACGGCGCGAACGGCGGGCAGCTGGATCGGCGGCGACGGCCGTCCGGTCGTGGCGGTGACCGACACCGAGGCGGCGCGGACGGTGCGCCGGGCGGGCGCCGAGGCGAAGGTCGTGTCGCACAGCATGAACGAACTCAAGTCGGCCACGACCACGCTGCGTTCGGCGCCCCGGGTGGCGGGCACCGCGTGGTCGGTGGACTACCGGACCAACCGGGTCGTGGTGCAGGCCGACCGTACGGTGTCGGCCTCGGACTGGTCCCGGATGACCCAGGTCGCCTCGAGCATCGGAAGTTTCGTGCGCATGGAGCGCGCGAACGGCACCTTCACGACACGGCTGAACGGCGCGCAGCCGATCCTGTCGACGGGCGGCCGCTGCTCGGCCGGCTTCAATGTCACCAACGGGCAGCAGGACTTCATCCTCACCGCCGGCCACTGCGGGCCGTCCGGTTCCACCTGGTTCGCCGACAACCAGGGCAACCAGCAGCTGGGCAACACGGTCAACAGCACGTTCCCGGGCAGCGACTTCTCGCTCGTGCAGTACAACTCCGGCAAGGCGGGTGATGGCGCCGACGTGGTCGCGATCGGCGGCGGTAAGGGCGTGCGGATCACCGGGGTGGCCGATCCGGCGGTCGGGCAGCGGGTGTTCCGCAGCGGCAGTACGAGCGGGCTGCGCGACGGCCAGGTGACCGCGCTGAACGCGACCGTGAACTACCCCGAGGGCACCGTCACCGGGCTGATCGAGACCAACGTGTGCGCCGAGCCGGGCGACAGCGGCGGCCCCATGTTCTCCGAGGGCGTCGCGCTCGGTGTCACCTCGGGCGGTAGCGGCGACTGCAAGACGGGCGGGACGACGTTCTTCCAGCCGGTGACCAAGGCGCTGGCGGCGCTGAACGTCCGGCTCATCGTGTCGGCGCAGAACGCGGGCGCCGCTCAGGGTGCGTCGCCCTCCTCCGCGCCGTCCGCGGCGGCCACGCAGGGCGCGGTCGCGCCGAGTGCGGCCTCGCCGGGCTCCTCGGCGCCGGTCACGGGCAGCGCACAGGGCGAGACGCTGCTGGCGCGGCTCACGGACACCCGGAACGTCGGTCCCGGGCTGCTGGTCGTCGCGGGGAGTCTGATCGCGCTTGTCGCGACCCGTTACTTCCGGGCCGAACAGGACCGCAAGGCGTACCAGCGCCACTACTCGGCGACGTGGGGCTGACGGGAGAACCGTCGGCCGTTCAGGCCGCCCGGGGCGACGACGGGGCCGCGGCGGCCCACTCCATCACGAGGCGCTGGTACTCCGCGCGCTGCTCGGTGGTCAGTGTCCCGCCCGCCCGGCGCCACAGGGCCCGGATCTCCTCGTTGACCTCCGCAGCCGATCGCTCGGTGACGGCTTCAACAGTGGTGGACATGCTGTGAAGCATATGCCGATCGAGGTGAAGGCGTTGTGAGTAAGTATCCCCGATACGGACATATCGGACCGTGTTACTCATCACGTCAATCTGTCAACCGGAAGCGGGAGTTCATGTCCGTTCCGTGCCGAGCACGAGGACCTGGATCGCCAACACCGCTGCGCCGCGCGCCCAGTCGTGGAAGTCGGAGACCTTGGTCTCCAGGCCGACCGGCGCGGCCAGCGGGTGCCGGTGGGCACCGATGGTCTCCCGCACCGTGTCCCCCGCCACATCCATGAGGCCGACCCCCTCACCGGCCAGCAGGATCTTCTGCGGCATCGCGAAGTTGGCGATCTGCGCGACCAGCGTGCCCAGGGCGCGGGCGGCCTCGCCGATCACCGTCGAGGCCATGGGCTCGCCCGCGGCGGCCCGGTCGAGGATCGCCTCGTAGGTGGCGTCCTCGCCGGTGGCGGCGCGGATCTGGTAGCGGATGCCGGGGATGGAGAGCAGGGACGTGGCGCTGCCGCGGCGGCCGTCCGGGCCCAGCGGGCCGCTGGGGTCGATGATCCAGTGCCGGCCGAACCCGCGGTCCTCCTCGGCGTAGGGCACCCGCCGGCCGCCGAGGACCAGCCCGTAGCCGATGCCGGCGCCGATGGTCAGGACGACGAAGCGGTCGAGGCCGCGTCCGGCGCCGAACCAGGTCTCGGCCTCGACCAGCGCGGCGACGTCGTTCTCCACGACCACCGGCAGCCCGGTGCGCTCCCGGACCAGCTCGGCGAGGGGCACGTCCCGCCACCGCAGGAAGGGCGACTCGCCGACGACCGCGCGCTCCCGCACCAGTCCGCCCACGCCGATGCCGATGCCCGCGGGGGCGGGGTGGCGTGCGGCCAGTTCGGCGGTCATCTCCGCGAGCAGGCCGGCGACGACGGCGGGATCGTGCCCGGTCAGCGGCCGGTCGAGGCGGGCGACGATGTCGCTGCGCAGGGTGGTGACGACGCCGTAGACCTTGTCCTCGGTGATCTTGAAGCCGATGAAGGAGCGGGACTCGGCGACGACGTCGAGCGGCTGCGAGGGCCGGCCCTGGCGGACCTCCGCCGGGGCGTCCGCCTCGGGCACCTCCACCAGCAGACCGGATTCGATCAGCGGCTTGGTCAGCCGGGTGAGGCTGCCCTGCGAGAGGCTCAGGCGGCGAGCCAGCTCGGTGCGGGAGAGCGGGCCGTGCACGAGGACTTCGATCGCCACGCAGCGTTCACCCGGGCTCAGCGGCAGCCAGCTGGCGGCAACAGTGGTCATGGGGCCAGCCTCCCACGGCAGATTTCTTCATCACCGGAAGTAATAAGGAAGTGATGAGGGAACGATACTGCGGCGATCCCACATGGAAAAGGACGGCACACCCCTCTTGACGGATTGATTCTTCCGCATCAAAAGTAAGTGCCATGACATTCTCCCTCGGCATCGTCGGCGCCGGTCAGTTCGCCGGCCAGTTCGCCGCGCTGTTCCAGGCCCACCCCGGCGTCCGCCACGTCCATGTCACCGACCTGCTGCCCGAGCGGGCCGAGCTCCTCGCTGCCGCGCAGGGACTCGCCGGCACCTTCCCGTCGTACGAGGCCATGCTGGAGTCGCCCGCCGTCGACGCGGTGGCGGTCTTCACGCAGCGCTGGACGCACGGCCCGCTGGTCCTGCAGGGCCTGAACGCGGGCAAGCACGTGTACTCGGCGGTGCCGATGGCGATCACCACGGAGGAGATTGCCGCGATCATCGACGCGGTCCGGGCGACCGGGCTGACGTACATGATGGGCGAGACCAGCCAGTACAACCCGGCGACCGTGCATGCCCGCAACCAGATCGCCGAGGGCGCCTTCGGCCGGCTGTTCTACGCCGAGGGCGACTACGTCCACGACATGGACCTCGGCTTCTACGAGGCGTACCGGTACAGCGGCGGCGACAACTGGAAGGCGACCGCCAGCTATCCCCCGCTGCTGTACCCGACGCACTCGGTGGGCGGGGTGCTCGGGGCCTGGCAGACGCACGCCGTGAGCGTGTCGGCGCTCGGCGTCCTCGACGACCGTGGCGACGGCGTCTTCGATCGTTCGGTCAGCCAGTTCGACAACGACGTGTCCAACGCCACCGCGCTGTTCGAGGTGGCGGGCGGGGGATCGTTCCGCACGAACGAGTTCCGGCGGGTCGGCTATCCCTCGCACATCCGTGAGTCCCGCTTCCGGTTCTTCGGCACGGACGCGAGCATGGAACAGCTGGCGACGGTGGCGCTCTGGCAGGACAAGAACGGCGTGAAGGACATCAGCGACCTGCTGGAGCCCAAGCCGACCCTGTCCCCCGACGACCCGTCCCTTCAGCACATTGCGCCGGATCTGCGGGCCGCCTTCACCTCCGGATCGGCGCCGGTGCACGACCGCGCCCGGCTGCCGCGCACGTTCGACCGGCTCCACAACGGGCACGAGGGAAGCCACCACTTCCTGGTGGACGACTTCGTCACCGCCGTCAACACGCGCACGCTGCCGTCCGTGAACGCGTGGGTGGCCGCCCGCTACACCCTGCCGGGCATCGTCGCACACGAGTCCGCGCGGCAGGGCGGGGTCCGGCTGGAGATCCCCGACTTCGGGGACGCGCCGGAGAGTTGAGCCCCCCGGGGGCTCGGGGCCGGGTGCCCGGTCCGACTCAGGTGCCGGGCTTGCGGCCGTACACGAAGACGTCGTCGCCCTTCTTCAGCAGCGACCAGTACTTCTTGGCGTCCTTCGTGGTCATGTTGACGCAGCCGTGGGAGCCCGGCGGGTTCCACATGCTGAGGCCCACCGAGTGGAAGGCCTGGCCGCCGTCGAAGAACTGGCTGTAGGGCATCGGCACGTTGTAGATGGTCGAGACGTGGTCGATGTCCCGCCAGTAGATCTTCTTCAGGCCGGTGCGGGTCTCGTACCCGTCACGGCCGGTGCGCACCGGCACCGGGCCGTAGACGAGCTTGTTGCCGTCCTGGATCCAGCTCAGCTGGAGCGTGAGGTTCACGCAGGCGATACGGCCCTTGTTCACCGGGCACTTGCCGTCCTTGTTCGGGTTGTTCCCGACGGCCTTCTGCTTGTTCATCAGGTCCATCACGCCCCAGGTGACGGGACCCGCGTAGCCGATGGCGGGCGTGATGCCGTGCTTGTTCTGGAAGGCCCGAGTGGCCTTGCAGTCGGCGGAGGACTGCTTTCCGTCGACCGGGCGGCCGAGGAACTTCTCCACCTGCTTCTGGTACGGCCCTGCCTGCGTGGTGCAGCTCGCGGCCTGCGCCGGTGCCGCGGTGAAGGCGAGCGTGAGCGGCGCCACCAGTGCGGTGACGCCCAGCGTGACCACACCTCGTCTGCGTATGTCCCCCATGTCGTCCTCTTCCCCTTCTCCCCTTTGCCCAGGGCCTCCCCCGGGTGTCCCCATCGCGATTCCCGCGGTCTCGGGCTACTAGACCTGCCGGCCTGCCCGACGGTTGTCATTCCGGCCAGGCTGTGACCAAACGGTGAACTTCGTCACCGCACCCCCGTACGGTGGCCCGGCCAGGACGCATCGTGGTATGGGCTCCGTCTCACACCTCATGCGGTGATGATTTCGGTGCGGGTCGTGGGGATCCCTGTGGGGCCGCGGGGGCAGGACGCAAGCAGATCACATCGCGGTGCCCCGGCACGCGATGACCAACGGTGCGTCAAATTCCTCCCTGGTTCGGCGCGTTGACCGATCTCGCCCTCCTCGGCGAGTCGACGGGCGGTGGCGGCGCCGATGCCGCGGGCCGCGCCGGTGATGAGGACTCCGTGTCCTGCGAAGCGCTTGAGATCGGTCATGGGGGCGACCGTAGGGCCGCGGCGATCACGACGAAAGACCTCGTACGTGCGGCGTCTCTCAGCGGTATCCGGTCACGTCCGCCGGCTTGCCCGCGTCCTGTACCTCGACCAGGTAGCGCCAGGCGTCGGGCCGGCTGCCGTCGAGGTCGGTGAACCCGTACACCCGGGCGAGGCCGCCGCTGGACAGGGACTGCCCGTTGTGGCGGGCCACATCGGGGTCGGCGGCGAGCGCGGCGACGGCTCGGCCGACGAAGTGCGGGGTCTCGGAGATGGCGAAGTGCGGTGCGCGGTCGAGGGCGTCGTGCCAGTTTTCCTCGCGGACGCCGTAGGCGTCGAGCATGATCTCCGAGCGCAGCCAGCCGGGGGTCAGCGCGAGGGCGGTGGCGCCGCGCGGGCCGAGTTCGTGGCCGAGCGCGAAGGCCATGCGCAGCACGGAGGCCTTGGCGAGGTCGTAGAAGAAGTTGACCCGGTAGGTGTCGCGGTTGTAGCCGGCCGTGCCGTCGGTGACCTCCACGACCAGACCGCCTGGGTTGCGCAGCAGGAGCGGCAGGGCGAAGTGGCTGGTGACGGCGTGCGTCTCGACGGCGAGCCGGAGCAGCCGGAGACCGTTGTCGAGATCGTGCTCCCACACCGGCGTGTCCCACTCGAAGAGTTTCTCGCCGCCCCAGATGTCGTTGACGAGGACGTCCAGGCGGCCCCGCTCGTCGGCGATTCGGTCGACCAGGGCCCGTACCGCGGACCTGTCCAGGTGGTCGACGGCGACGGCGATCCCGTGTCCGCCGGCCGCCGAGACCAGGTCGGCGGTGTCCTCGATGGTCTCGGGGCGGTCGTACTCGGAGCGGTGGGCGCGGGTGCTGCGTCCGGTGACGTAGACGGTGGCGCCGGCCGCGCCGAGTTCCACGGCGATGCCCCGTCCCGCGCCCCGCGTCGCCCCGGCGACCAACGCGATCCTGCCTTCCAGCGGCCCTGACATGTCCGACCTCCCGTGCGGTGCGACTCCATCGTCATCCACTCTCACGGGAAAGCCGGACATCTTCTGTCGCCTTTTCTGCGCGGCGCGGATGCTCACGAGTTGGCGGTCATGTCCCTGACCGTACGACCGGGTCCCGGGTCAGTGCCCGCGTTTGATCCACTCCTCCAGGTGCGGTGCCTCGGCGCCGATGGTGGTCGCCTCGCCGTGTCCGGTGAGGACCTTGGTCTCCGGCGGGAGGGTCAGGAGCCGGTCGCGGATGGACTCGATGATCGTCGGGAAATGGGAGAACGAGCGTCCTGTGGCACCCGGGCCGCCCTGGAAGAGGGTGTCGCCGGTGAAGACGACGCCGAGCCCGGGGTCGTACAGACAGACCGCGCCGAGTGCGTGGCCGGGGGTGTGCAGGACGGTGAGGTCGGCGCCGGCCGTCTCCAGGACCTGGCCGTCGGCCAGGTGCCGGTCGGGCTCGCGGTCCGGGTGGGTCAGCTTCCACAGCGGCAGGTCGTCGGGGTGCAGCCAGATCGTGGCGCCGGTCAGCTCCGCGAGGGCGGGCGCGGCGTCGATGTGGTCGTTGTGGGCGTGGGTGCACACGATGGCGGTCAGCCGGCGGTCGTCCACCGCCTCGGCGATGGCCTCGGCGTCGTGGGCGGCGTCGATGACGATCACCTCGCGTTCGTCACCGACGATCCAGACGTTGTTCTCGACCTCCCAGGTGCCGCCGTCGAGGGTGAACTGCCCGGAGGTGACGAGGCGTTCGATGCGCGTGGTCATCACAGCATCACCACCGAGCGCAGCACGTCGCCGTGGTGCATCCGCTCGAACGCCTTCTCCACCTCGTCGAGCTGGATGGTCTCGCTGACGAACGCGTCCAGCGGCAGGCGGCCCTGGAGGTGCAGGTCGATGAGCAGGGGGAAGTCCCGGGAGGGCAGGCAGTCGCCGTACCAGCTGGACTTGAGCGCACCGCCGCGGCCGAAGACGTCCAGCAGCGGCAGTTCGAGTTTCATCTCGGGGGTGGGCACGCCGACGAGGACGACGGTGCCGGCCAGATCGCGGGCGTAGAAGGCCTGCTGGTACGTCTCGGGGCGGCCGACCGCCTCGATGACGACGTCGGTGCCGAAGCCGCCGGTCAGCTCGCGGATGGCCTCGACCGGGTCGGTCTGCCTGGAGTTGACGGTGTGGGTGGCGCCCAGCGTGCGGGCCTTGTCCAGCTTGCGGTCGTCGATGTCGACGGCGATGATCCGTGCCGCGCCGGCCAGGTGGGAGCCGGCGATGGCCGCGTCGCCGACGCCGCCGCAGCCGATGACGGCGACGGAGTCACCTCGGCCGACGTTGCCGGTGTTGATCGCGGCGCCGATGCCGGCCATCACCCCACAGCCGAGCAGCCCGGCCACGGCCGGGGAGACGGCCGGGTCGACCTTGGTGCACTGTCCGGCAGCGACGAGCGTCTTCTCGGCGAAGGCGCCGATGCCGAGCGCCGGGGAGAGTTCCTGTCCGGTGGCGGCGAGGGTCATCCTCTGCTTCGCGTTGTGGGTGTTGAAGCAGTACCAGGGACGGCCGCGCAGACAGGCCCGGCACGCGCCGCACACAGCACGCCAGTTGAGGATGACGAAGTCACCGGGCGCCACGTCCTGCACGCCTTCGCCGACCGACTCCACGACACCGGCGGCCTCGTGGCCGAGGAGGAAGGGGAACTCGTCCGAGATTCCGCCCTGTTTGTAGTGCAGATCGGTGTGACAGACACCGCAGGCCTGGACGCGTACGACGGCTTCGCCGGGCCCGGGGTCCGGGACCACGATCGTCTCGACCCGTACGGGCTCGTCCTTCCCCGGTGCGATCACGCCGCGGACTTCCTGCGCCATTGGCCTGGCCCCTTTTCCTCGATGTGCCTTCGGAGCCGACCCTACGCGCGACCGATCGGTAGCGGCACGGACCACGACGGCGACCGTGGATCTTTCGGCCGCTGCCCCCTCACGGTCGCGATCCGGGTGATCCGCCCGGTGTTCGCCGCGCTCGCGCCGGCCGCGCTTGCCGTTGCCGCCGGGGCGGAGGAGTCTCGAAGGTGGGGTCCGTGCGGCCTGCTCCCGCCGGGCCGCGGGCGTCCGAAGGAGGTCACCATGGGCACCGCGACAGGCTCCGCCTTCGACACCGAGACACTGCGCCGGGGCATAGAGGGGAACACCGGCAACACCCTGCTGGCCCTCTACGCGGACGACGCGGAGATCCGCATCATCGACCGCAACACCCAGCCCAGCCAGCCCAAGGTCCTGCACGGCCGGGGCGAGATAGCCGAGATGCTCGACGACGTCTACAGCCGCGACATGACGCACAAGCTGGACCAGTGCGTCATCCAG
Source organism: Streptomyces sp. NPDC005728 (assembly GCF_040630895.1). NCBI lineage: Bacteria > Bacillati > Actinomycetota > Actinomycetes > Kitasatosporales > Streptomycetaceae > Streptomyces > Streptomyces sp. NPDC005728. The sequence continues at coordinate 4,466 of NZ_JBEXYL010000113.1, read as the reverse complement.
GGCGACCACGCCGCGTTCTCCGAGTCCTGCGAGTACGCGGACGGCACCCGCGTCCTCGCCGAGTCCATGATCACCCTGCGTGACGGAAAGATCGCCGAGCAGATCCTGATCCAGGCATGGGACGAGTAGGAAGAAGGGTCGCGAGGGTCCAGGTCACCTCCCGGCTGACCTGGACCTTCTCGGCCCGGGCGACCCTGGGGCGGGTGCGGGGCCCTCGGCGGCCAGGACCAGTTTCCGCAGCAGGTCTGCAAGCGTCCGCCGTTCTTCTTCGGTCAGTGCTGCGAGCAGCGCGCCCTCACCCGCGTCCTCCGCTGCCGCATGCGCTTCGAACGCGGCGTGCCCGGCCTCGGTGAGCCGTACCCGCACCCGCCTGCGGTCGCCGGTCTCGTGGGTGCGGGTGATCAGCCCGGCCTCCTCGATGGGCCCGAGCCGCGCCGACAGCGCGCCCCGGGTCAGCCCGAGCCGGTCGGCGAGCAGCGAGGGACTGGACTCGTACGGCGGCCCGGACCTGCGCAGCATCAACAGCACCTTGTACTGCCAGTACTTCAGTCCGTCGGAGTCCAGGACGTCCCGGCGGGCCTGGGCGGTGTGCCGACCGAGGATCGCCAGCCGGGCCACGATCGCCTCCTTGACCGGGTCCAGCCAGTCCAGCTCGCCCACCCAGACGGCCACATGCCGGTCCACCGAGTCCTGCATTACCTGCCCCTCACAGTGGTTTTCTTGTGGATCATTTTCCGGATAACTACCTTGCCCGGCATGACCCCTGCAACGAACGCCTTCGTAGATCTCGACGAACTCCTTCGTTCCGTCCGTGAGTTGAGCGTCGCCGGCCGCTGGGAGCGGGCCGCCCGGCTGCTCGCCGCGGCCGCCGTCGACGAGCCGGCCGCCCGTGCGCGGATCACCCGGGCCGCCGCCGAAGTCGCCCTGGACCGCGACTGGTTCGCTGGAACGGACACTGCGGCCGAGCCGATCGATGCGGCGGAGAAAGAGTTCCCGGACGGCGACTGGGACACGGACTTCCTGCGCCTCAGGCACACCTACGGCCGGCTGCTCCTGGTCGACGGCACGCTGCGCATCGGCCCGGACGGCAAGGACCCCGAGGAGCTCGCCGCCCTCCTCGACCGGGCGGAGGGCCTGCAGGACAGCGCCCCGGACGAGGTGCGCCGGGGTTGGGCGGCGATGTACCGCGGGCTGATCACGGAGAACCACTTCGCCGACCAGGCGACCGCCGCCATGCACTACGCGGCGGCGCTGCGCGCCGGGGAGGACGGCTCGGACGGTCTGCTGGCCCGCGAGGCGCTGCGGCACCTCGGCAGCCTCGACCACGACGCCGGCGACGACGAGCGGGCCGGGGAGCGCTGGCGCCGGGCCACCGCACTGGGCGCCCGGGCCGGTACCGTGCCCGGCACCCTCTCCCAGCAGCTGCTGCTGGCGGTGCTGGCCCGCGGCGCGGGCGACGAGGCGGGCGCCCGGGCCCTGGGGGCGGAGATCGTCCGCTGGGCCGGGGCCGTCGGCGCGGACCGGCTGGCCGCCCAGGCGGCCGCCTTCCTGGCCGGGGCGGATCCCACGGCGCCCGGTCCCGCGGAGGCGGCCTGAGCGCCGCCCGGCCTCTCGGTTACGCTGTGCGCGGGTCGTGACTGGCGCTGAGGTGGAGTACCACCGGGGAGCGGCCCGTGGTGGATGCCGCGCGCCTGGGCGATGAAGGTCAACCAGCTCAGGAGTGCAGATGACACAGGCCCGCCTCATGGACGGCACCGCCCTCGCCCGCCGTATCGTCGAGGACACCGCGAAGAAGGCCGCCGACCTCACCGAGCGGACGGGCAGCGCGCCCTGTCTGGCCACGGTCCTGGTCGGCGAGGACCCGGCGTCCGTCACCTACGTCCGCATGAAGCAGAACCGCTGCCGCAAGGCGGGCATCGAGTCCCGCCACGTGGCGCTGCCCGCCGCCACGACGACCGCCGAACTCGTGGGCACCCTGCGGGAGTTGTCCGGCGACTCGGCCGTGCACGGCATTCTGCTCCAGCACCCGGTGGGCGACCACGTCGACGAGCGGGCCGCGTTCGAGGCGATCGCGCCGGAGAAGGACGTGGACGGCGTCACCTTCGCCTCGTTCGCCACGATGAGCTTCGGCCTGCCGGGCTTCGTCTCCTGCACGCCCGGCGGGATCCTGCGGCTGCTCGACGAGTACGACGTCGACCCGGCCGGGAAGCGGGCCGTGGTGGTGGGCCGCAGCGCGATCCTCGGCAAGCCGGTGGGCATGCTGCTGCTGGCACGGGACGCGACGGTGACGTACTGCCACTCGCGCACCCGGGACCTGGCGGCCGCGGTCCGCGAGGCGGACATCGTGGTGGCCGCCGTGGGCCGGCCGCGCCTCATCCGGGGCCAGGACATCAAGCCGGGCGCCGTCGTCGTCGACGCGGGCTACAACCCCGGCAACGTCGGCGACGTCGACTTCGACTCGGCCGTGGAGCGTGCCTCGCTGATCACTCCGGTGCCGGGCGGTGTCGGACCGATGACGATCGCCACGCTGCTGGAGCAGACCGTGACCGCCGCCGCCCGGCAGCTCGGGGTGTGATCAGCGCATCCAGGCGCTGTACCCCATGACGTCCCCTGCCTTCACGCCGTACTCCGGGGCGTCTTCGGTGAAGGTGTTCTCCATGCCGAGGACAGCACCGGTACGCGGTTCCAGGATCAGCATGTGCCTGATGCCGCCGGTGTCGTACACGTACGCATGGCCCGGGCGGCCCAGCCGGTCGGTCACCTCGCCGGCCGGTCGCAGCCCCTTGGCTTCCGCGAACAGCCGGACGAGGGCCGCCGACTCGCGGGCGCCCAGGGTCCAGTGGTCGAGCAGTTCCCCGACGGCGTCGAGGAGTTCGGCGGTGGTCAGCGGAGCCGTACTGCGGTCGATCTCGGGGCGGACGGTCTCGGTGAGGTAGGCACGCAGGCCCGCTGCGGTGTGCGGCGGGGTCCCCTCGGGCGGGGCGTCGCTCCACATCGGCGGGTACGTGGTCCGGCTGATCACCTGGCCGTCCGCCACCTCGTGCGGGTCGTTGCCCTCGTCGGTGAGGACCGGGCGGCCCGGCCTGCGCGGGTCGGTCGCCACGACCAGTTCGGTGTGGCTGGCGTCCGCCCGCCAGCGCACCACCCGCTCCTCGGGGACGGTGACGGGAGGCTTGTCGTCGCTCATGCCGAGGCTCCACGACTGCACGTGCGTGCCCTTGCGCAGCCCCGGTGAGCCGCCCGATGCGGCCGCGTCGGCCAGGGCGACCAGCTGCTTGAGGGGTACGGACGTGGAGTGGACGTGGACGGTCAGCGGGCCCGGCGCGGCGACGGCCCGCGGTGTGCTCGAACCGCCGAGCACGGCGTTGACGGCGATCGCAAGGACGACGGTGGTGGCGGCGAGGCCCCAGGCCAGCCGGGCGCGCGGGGTACGGCCGGGGAGCACCGGGAGCAGCCGGACACGGCGCCGTGGGCGGTTCTCGCGCAGCAGGCGCCGGAGTCTTTCCTCTGCACGCCGGTCCAGCGGCCCCTCGCCGAAGTCAGGGCCGTCGGTCGGCACCGGGTTGGCGCGGCGCAGGAGTTCGAGTTCGTCAGCCATGTCGGTCGTCCTTGCAGAGGGCCGCGTCGGCGGAGGCGGGCAGGGCTGCCGCAGCGGGCCGCATCCGGTCGATCTCGGCTCTGAGGCGGCGCCGCGCCCGGTGCAGGCGCATCACCGCGGCCCGTATGCCGCAGCCCAGGGCGACCGCGATCTCGTCGGCACCGAGTTCCTCCCACGCCGCGAGGCGCAGCACCTCCTGGTCCGCCGGGGACAGCCGGGCCAGCGCCTCGTGCACCCAGGCACCGGGGGCCTCCGCGTCGGGGCTGTCCACGACATGCCGGCCGTGCGCGGTCTCGTCGTTGCCGAGCCGGTCCACCAGCCGACGCCGCCGTCCGTAGCCGCGTACCGCGTTGGCCAGGCAGTTGCGTGCCACGCCGTACAGCCAGGGCAGCGGGGCCGCGGGCAGGTCGGCCCGGCGGCGCCAGGCGACCGTGAACACCTCCGCCACCACTTCCTCCACCTCGTCGGCCCGCCCCTGAAGTCGCCTGGCGACATAGCGGCTGACCGCCCAGTAGTGCTCGCGATAGGCAGCGGCGAAGATCTCGTCGTTGCTCATGTTCGTTTCGTGTCCGGCACCCCCCGGATCGTCACACCCTTCTTCCGTGATGCTCGTCGCGCCGTCCGAGTGTGACCCACGGGCCGGGCGCGGACACAGGCGGGGCGTGAAGAGGATCCAAGACATCAGGGCCGTACGGTGGCTGACGACCACCGATCACAAGACGATCGGAACGCTCTATCTGGTCACGGCGTTCGCGTTCTTCCTGATCGGTGGTGTGATGGCGCTGCTGATGCGCGCCGAGCTTGCCCGTCCGGGCCTGCAGATCATGTCGAACGAGCAGTTCAACCAGGCGTTCACGATGCACGGCAC
>NZ_JBEXYL010000112.1:0-24609 GCF_040630895.1 Streptomyces sp. NPDC005728 | reverse complement strand
GTTTTTGAGTAGTAGCGGGTGCAGACGCGGGCTTTTCCGCCCCACACCCACACCGCGGGCGCGGTGGTGTTGCGGGCCGCAGTGGCCTCCACGCCGTCGTCGGCCTGTTCCGGGACTCGTCACAGGTGTTGCGGTGAAGCGGCATGGCACACAGCCGCCCCGTGACAGGGGGCTTGCCGGTGTCGCTCAGCAACCGTGCGTGCGGGCTCACAGTGGGGGATTCCCGCTGTCGGCGAGCCGCGACTGCTGGCTGCGCTCCGAGGAAGGGGTCTGCAGGGCACCCGTGCACGCCGGGATGCAGGACCCAAGATCCTCTGGTTCGGCAGCCGGGTCTGCCAACCCGACTGCCGAATGTGCGACTTCGTCTGCCGCGCTCGGCAAGATCGTCTGGTGAAACACCCGACACCCCGACTTCGGACAGTGGTCCCGTCACGCCGTCACGCCGTCACGCCGGCTGGTCGTTCGGCCGGTGAGTCGCCGGTAGCGGATGAGGGTCGCGGTGATGCCGATGAAGGCCGGGCAGTGGCCGGCCCTGCGTTCGTAGCTGCGCATGCGTCGGCACGTCGGAGCAACCGGTGTCGGCGTGCGTCGATGTGCGTCGGCGAGACGCGGTGGTCGGCCCCACGGCGCGCGAAGGTCCCGGCGGACCTGCAGGTCGTCGTCGCCGGACGAGACCCGCCCGGGCGCCGCGGCGCACCTGGTGCCCCGCGCCCCGCGGAGGCGAAGCCCTGGCGTGACTCGCGTCCGTCCGGGCACCGGCAGGCGGCTGGGAGCCGTCCCTCCGACGGCTATTCAGCGAGCCGAATTCCCTTGACGGCCGTGTCGAAGACCGGCCGGTACTGGTGCCATTGCGCGTTCGGTGCGGAGAGGTAGACCACGTACAGAGTGCCGTCGGCGCCGCCGAAGGCCATCTCCACCGCCCGGTATTCCCGCAACTTGCCCCTGAACGTGAACTCCCAGTATCCCGCGGGCCGTCCTCGGAACGTCGTGGGGCCCATCCTCACCCGCTCATAGCCCGGGTTGTCGCGACGCGTCTGGTCCTCTTCGGTCTCGTGCCAGTGCCCGAGCGGATCGGACCCCGCGAACTCGACGACGTCGACCCTCAGGCCCACCAGCCCGGACGGGTCCACGTAGGCGACTTCACCGCCGGGCACGTCCTTGGGTCGCCAGCCGTCGGGTACGGGAACGGAGAAGCCCTGGCCGGCCTTCTGGAGGTGGTATCCGGCGGGCAGCGGGGATGGGCGGGGGCTCGGGGAGGGGGTGGCGGGGCCGGCCTGGGACGGGCGGGCGGACGTCGAAGTGGCTCCGTCCTCGGGCCACAGGAGTGCGCTGCCTGCCGCGACGGCGGCGACCACCACCGCGGAGGCACACCACCACGCCGTCCGGCGTCTGCGCCTACCGCCTCGTACAGGGGCCGCGGGCGCTGCCTCGCATTCCGGTCGCGCGGGCGGACCGAGGGGCAGCGCCTGCGTTCCGGTCGCATCGCCGAGCAGGCGTTCGACTTCGTGGGCGGTCATGCGCTGGTCGGGTTCCTTCGTCAGCAGCCCCTCGATCACCGGGGCCAGGTGCGCGGCGCTGCGCGGGGGTTCGTACGGGTCGGAGGCGATGGCGTACGCCGTCTCGATCGGGGTGTTGCGTTGGAACGGATGGCGCCCTTCGACCGCTTGGTACAGCGTCGCTCCGAGGGACCACAGGTCACATGCGGGGCCGGGCTCGGCGCTACCGCTCCGGAGGCGTTCCGGCGCGAGGTACCGGATCGATCCGACCAGCTCGCCGGTCCTGGTCAACGACGGCGCGCCGGACTCCACGGCGATGCCGAAGTCGGTGAGGACGATGCGCCCGTCGTTCCCGAGTAGCACGTTGGCGGGCTTGACGTCCCGGTGCAGCACCCCGGCGGCATGTGCGGCGCGCAGCGCGGCGGCCATGCAGCGGCCGATCCGGGCGGCCTCCTCGGGTGGCAGCGCGCCCCGCCGCTTCAGGACATCGCTCAGTGTGACCGACGGGACGTACTCCATGACGATGCAGGGCAGGCCCTCGTCGTCGACGACGTCGTACACCACGATCACGTGGGGATGGGTGATCCGGGCGGCGCTGCGGGCCTCCCGACGGGTGCGCTCGTAGAGCTTCTGGACCTCATCGTCGTGCAGATGTGGCGGAACGTGGAGTTTCTTCACGGCGACGTGCCGGCCGAGCAACTCGTCCTCGGCCCGCCACACGGTGCCCATGCCACCGCGGCCCACACGCTCCACGAGCCGGTAACGGCTGGCTACGAGCCGCCCCAGATCGGACACTGTGAGACCTTCGCCTTCTCCGCACGCCTGGGCGCGCCTGGACATGCTGCGGGAGCACCGCAGCCGGGGTGGATTGCATGGCCGTGCTGGCGGATTTCCACGTCCAGCGGCACGGCCGGGGCGTTCACGCACTTCGCGGGAGCTGATCCCGGCGGTTGCCGAAGTGACGGACGGCGTAGTGGCGGGTGTTGTCGCCCGCGGCAGTCGGCGGTCACGGTGCCGCCCGTGGAGCGGGTGGCGCGGCGAGGGCGTGCACGACGGGCACCGAGGGTCTGCACCGGGCCGCCACCTGCGCGTACGACCCGATCGTGCCCTACATCGTGCTGCCGGGCGTGACGAGTCCGCATGGGCGCCGCTGCCTGCACGGGCAGCAGGGAGCAGTACCGACGACGAAGGAGTTCGTCGGCGACATGCCGTCGGCGGACGACTCGGCGATGTCGGCCGGGACGGCGGAGTGCAGACCGGGCGGGGCGTCGCGCCGGCGTCCGAGGAGCTGCGGCAGCTTGCCTCGGCGGGAGGAGTTCCGTGCTCACCCGTACACCAACAGGCGGGCGTTTGCGTAGCCATCACGGATGCGGCGGCCGGTGGTGCCGTCGGCGGGCGCGGGGATCCGTCGCGAGGAGGCGAGTGGCCAGTCCGGTGGCTCGGGAGTACCTGCCAGTGCCCAGGCGGCCTGGCGTGCTGCACCGAGGGCGACGTACTCCTCGGGTTCCGGGACGGTGACCGAGGTGCCGAAGATCTCGGCGGCGATCTCGCCGACCACGGGTGCCTTGGCGGCCCCGCCGATGACAAGGATGCGGCGGGCGTCGACGTCCTGGGCGCGTAGCCGGTCCAGCGCATCAGCCATGTTGCACAGCATGCCTTCGACGGCCGCCCGGGCGACGTTGTGCGGGTGCATGTTCGTCTTGCGCATGCCCATCAGACTGGCCGCTGCCTCGGGGATGTTGGGGGTGCGCTCGCCGCCCAGGTAGGGGAGCAGGACCAGGCCGTCGGCGCCGGGCTCGGCCGCACGGGCGAGAGGGCCGAGGTCGTCGAGTTGTATGCCGAGCATGCGGGCGGTGGAGCTGAGGACGCGTGCGGCATTGAGCGTGCACACCAGAGGCAGGAAGTGGCCCGTGGCGTCGGCGAAGCCGGAGACGGCGCCGGTGGGATCGGCCGTGGGGCGTACGGAGCAGGTGTAGGCGGTGCCACTGGTTCCCAGGGAGATGACGACGTCGCCCGGCTGGATGCCCAGGCCCAGGGCCGCGCCCATGTTGTCGCCGGTCCCTGCTGCCACGAGGGCGCCCTGCGGGGTGCGGCCGGCGGCCTCGAACGGGCCCAGCACCCGCGGAAGTTGGGGAGTACGGCCGTCGAAGGCGACGGACAGCAGGTCGCGGCGGTAGGCGCCGTCCACCGGGGACCAGTAGCCGGTGCCCGAGGCGTCGCCACGGTCGGTGACCGGTTCGATGCGTGTCCCGGGTCCGCCGCACAGCTGCCAGGTCAGCCAGTCGTGCGGCAGCAGCACCCGCGCGGTGCGGTCCGCGCGCTCCGGCTCGTGCTCGGCCAGCCAGCGGAGCTTGGCGACGGTGAGGGCGGCGACCGGTACGGTGCCGACCGCCTCGGCCCACTTCTCCGGTCCATCGAGCTCGTCGACGAGATCGGCTGCCGCCCGCGCCGAGCGGGTGTCGTTCCACAGCAGGGCGTCGCGTACCGGGTGCCCGGCCGAGTCCAGTGCCACCAGGCCGTGCTGCTGTCCCGCCACGGCGACGGCGTCCACGTGCTCCAGAAGCCCGTTGCCCGCTTGGAGGAGCGCCTGCCACCAGGCCCCGGGGTTGATCTCGGTGCCGTCGGGATGGGGCGCGCGGCCCCGGTGGAGGACCTTCCCGGTGTCGGCGTCGCAGACGACGATCTTGCAGGATTGGGTGGAGGAGTCCACCCCGGCAACGGTGGGCATGGTGGTGTCGCTTCCGGGCAACGAGACGGACGGTAGGGGAGTTCAGGACTGTGGACGGAGTTGGATCTTGCGGCCGGAGCCCTCGCGGAATGTCTGGAGGGCGGTGCCGAAGTCGTCCAGGGGGAAGCGGTGGGTGATCATCGTGTCGGCGTCGATGACTCCCCTGGCCATCAGGTCCACGGCCCGTCCGAAGGTGTGCAGGACGGCCATCGACCCGACGATGGTGATCTCGTCGTTGTAGACACGGAACGGCGAGAAGGACGCCGTGGCGGCGGACGGTGCTACGCCGAACTGCTGGAAGGTGCCCCCGCGGCGGACCCGGCCGAGGCCGTCCTCGATGACGGGGACCACACCGGTGCAGTCGATGACGGTCTCCCAGCCCTGCGGACGGTCCAGCTCCGCGGCGCTCACCGCGGTGGCGTCCGCGCCGAGCCGTTCGGCGACCTTCAGCCGGTCGGTGTTGATGTCGACGACGGACAGGGACGCCGCGCCGGCGTTCCTGGCGAGCTGAAGCATCATCAGGCCCATGGTGCCGGCGCCGTAGATGAGGTAATGGTCGCCCAGGCGGCGCGGCAGGACGTCGAAGCCGCGCATCGCGCATGACAGCGGTTCGATCAGGGCGCCCTGGGCGACCTCGATGCTCGCCGGCAGTCGGTAGCAGTTGGCGGCGGGCACCTTGACGTACTCGGCCATCGCGCCATCCACGGTGTCGCCGATCGCGCCCCAGTTCTCGCACAGATTGCCGCGGCCGTTCGCGCAGTAGTGGCAGGCCCCGCAGAACATCGACGGGTCGACGGCGACCTGCTCCCCGGTGCGCAGCCCGGTCACGCCCGCCCCGAGCGCGACGACCTCGCCGGTGAACTCGTGCCCGGGAATGATGGGGTACGGGGTGGGCGCGAACTCCCCCTGGACGATGTGCAGATCGGTGCCGCAGATGCCCACCGCAGCGGGGGCGACGATGACCTCGCCGGGGCCGGGAGTGGGGTCGGTGACGGTGGTGACCTCGTAGTGCCCGGGGGTGTGGACGACGACGGCACGCATGGATCGGGGCCTTCCTGGGGGAGGGGCTGGAGCGGGGATGAGCCTCGGCTCGGGGCGGTTCAGCTCTGGTCGGTGTCGGCGTGGACGTCGATGGTGCGGACCTTGACGCCGAGGTTCCGGACGGCCCGGAGTTCGTCCTCCGGTGCGTCGGTGTCGGTGACCAGCAACTGGTAGCCGCTCACATCGCCGTACGGATAGGTGGCGGTACGGCCGAACTTGCTGTGGTCGACGGCCAGTACGGCCCGGTCGGCGGCCTGCAGATACGCCTGCTTGGTCTCGGCGTATTCGCGTACCGGGTGGTAGAGCCTGCCGTCGCGGACCGAGGTGGCGGTGACGAAGGCGACTGTGGCGCGGATGTCCTGCAACTGGCGGCGGGACTGCGGCCCGGCACAGGACTCGAAGTCCTCGTAGTAGCGGTCGCCCAGCAGCGTCACTTCGGCGGGGGACGCCGCCAGGAGGTGGGTGATGCGCAGCGAGTTGGTGATCACGCGGAGCCCGTCGACGGAGGCGAGCCTGCGGGCGAGCGGGAAGAGCGTGGAGCCGCAGTCGATCAGCACGGTGTCACCGGGGGAGACCTCTTCCGCCAACGCGTCCGCGATGGCGGTCTTGAGCGCGACGTTGGTGTACTCCCGGAAGCGCAGCGCGCTCTCCATGGCGACGTTGGAGTAGGCCGTCGCCACACCGCGGCCCTTGCGCAGCAGCTGCCGCTCGTGGAGGTTGTCGAGGTCCCGGTGCATGGTCATCACACTGACGCCCATCCGCTCGGCGAGTTCGGCGATCCGGGCCTCTCCTTCCTGTGAGACAAGGCGCAGCACTGCCTGACGGCGTTCCTCCACCTCGGCCTCGGAGCCGCGACTCGTTCGCATCGTGGGCACCTCCATTCGTTTCCGCGGCGGTCTGACGCCGTGCTCTCACCCTAGAACATCACACATTATCTGTGAAGTCATTGAAATTCTCTGTGAGGTCGTTCAGTCTGATGGCCACATACGGGCGAACGCCCGGCCCGTCAGGAGGTCCTTGTCGTGCTGCACACACCCCTGGAGCGCGATGCGTCGCCGCCCCGCCCCGCCGTCCTCGGAATCCCCAGGGCCCTCATATGGGGCTATGTCGGCGTCCTGCTCTTCATGATCGGCGACGGGGTGGAGACCAGCTATCTGCCCGCGTTCTTCAAGACCGACCTCGGCTTCGCGGAGGCGGGCGTCGGCATCATCTTCACGGTCTACGGAGTCACCGCAGCCGTGGGCGCCTTCCTGGCGGGCGGGCTCTCCGATCTGTGGGGGCCGCGCCGGGTGATGATGGCCGGCGCCGCCTGCTGGGCGGTCTGCCACGCCACGATGCTCGCGGTCGCCATCCCCGCCCACTCCTACTGGCTGATCCTGTTCACCTACGGCCTGCGCGGCTTCGGCTATCCGCTGTTCGCCTACGGATTCATGGTCTGGATCATGGCGGGCGCCCCGGAGCGTCAGATCGGCAAGGCGCTCGGCTGGTTCTGGTTCTGCTTCACCATGGGCTACCCCGTCATCGGATCCGCCCTGGTCTCGCTCCTCAAGCCCGACATCGGCTTCTACCGCACCCTGTGGGTGTCCCTCGCGATGATCGTCGCCGGAGCCCTGGTCGTCCTGCTCCTGCTGCGCGACCGCACCGGATTCCAGGGCCTGTCCGGGGGGACGGAGCGGGTCAGTCTGCCGCGTACCTTCGCGGGCTGCTTCACCGTCATGTTCACCAAGCCGCGCGTCGGTATGGGTGCGGTGGTCCGGCTCATCAACACCACCTCGCAGTTCGGCGTGTGGGTCTTCGTCCCTCTCTTCCTCGTCGACCGCATCGGCTTCAGCGCACAGGAGTGGGCCTCGCTGCTGATCGTCATGATGGTCAGCAATCTCGCCTGCGTCGTACTCTTCGGTGCACTCGGTGACCGTTGGGGCCGGCGCAAGACCGTCGCCTGGCTCGGCGGCGTGGTCTCGGCCCTCGCATGCCTGGCGCTGTACTACGTGCCCGAGAACGTGGGCCACGACTACCTGCTCGTCGCGATCGCCGTGGGCACGCTGGGTGTCGGCATGGCTGGATACGTCCCCCTGCCACCGCTCATGACCTCGCAGGATCCGGAGCGCAAGGGGCAGATCATGTCGGCCTACACGCTGGGTGCGGGCGCCAGCATGGCCCTCGGCCCGCTCATCGGCACGGTCTTCCTCGGTGCGATCGGCATCGAGGGAGTCATGTGGATCTACGCCGCACTGCATCTGCTCAGTAGCGTGCTGGTGCGGTGCATGAAGACGCCCGAGGCATCCACGGTGCACCGCACCGAGGGCGTCGCGCCTGAGGCGGAGCAGGAGCCGGCCCGAGCATTGACAATGCCTTCCCGGGGGCTTTAATGGAGAAAAGGCACATATGAGGGCATAATGCTCATCTGAGCATCAGGTGCAGTGTCCGGAAAGGTCAGGGCTGATATGCGCACCCATCACACCGGCCCCGAACATCTCGTGCAGACGGCTGCCATGGCCCGGCGGTTCTACCTCGAAGGCAAATCCAAGCTGGAGATCGCCGAGGAATTCGGAATCAGCCGCTTCAAGGTGGCCCGGACGCTGGAAAGCGCCCTCCGCGACGGCTTGATACGGCTGGAGATCCGCCTGCCCGCCGAACTCGACGCCGGTCTCTCCGACGCGCTGCGCACGCGCTACGGCCTGCGGCACTCCATCGTGATCGACTCACCGCAGGGAGTCCCGTACGACACGGTGCAGGCCACCCGCCGCCTCGGCGCCGTCACCGCCGACCTGCTCGCCGAGATCGTCACCGAGAACGATGTCCTCGGGCTCGTCTGGGGCCCCGAAATCGAAGCCGTGGGCCTCGAGCTGAGCACGCTCGCCCGGTGCACGGTGGTCCAACTGTGCGGATCGACTCCGCTGCGCCCGGTCGACAAGAGCGCCGTGGAGGCCGTACGCAGGGCCGCCACCATTGCCCGGGGCGTCGTCTACCCCATCTACGCCCCCCTGCTGCTGCCCGATGCCAAGGCGGCCCAGATGCTGCGCGAGCAGCCCGGTGTCATCGACGCGGTCAGCCGCTTCGGCAAAGTGACCAAGGCGGTCGTCACCGTCGGCGGCTGGGAGCCGGGTCTCTCCACCATCTATGACGCACTCGGCGAGGCCGAACGTGAGGACTACCGGCGCCGCGGGGTGTGTGCCGAGGTCGCCGGTCATCTGCTCGACGCCGACGGACGCATCATCGTCCCCGAACTCACCGAACGGGTCATCGCCATCAGCTTCGACGAACTGCGCAAGGTGCCCGAGGTCATCCTGATGGCGGATGGCGCCGAACGGACCGCTGCCACCGCGGCGGCGGTGAAAACCGGTCTGTTCAACGGCATCGTCACGGACGCCGAAGTCGCCGAGAGCCTGCTCTGACACCGCCATCCTTGCTCCATGGGTGGGAGTGTGGATGGAATCGGCCTCCTGGACCAGGCGTTCACCGAGAACCTCGAAACAGCCCCGCCCCAGGGCTGTTGCAAAGTCCTGGTGGTCTTGTAGGTGTGCAGGTCATGGACGTGCGGGACCGCTCAGGTGAGGAGTTTCGCGAGCTGGGCCATCTCGGTGGGCGGGTCGATCACCGGCTGGATGAGGAGTTCGTCGATGCCGGCCTGTTCCAGGGTGGTGATGCGGGCGAGGAGGTCGTCGCGGGTGCCGACCAGGGCCAGGGTGTTCATCAGCGAGGGCAGAACCAGGTCCCGGTCCTGCGGTGCGATGCGTCCGAGGTAGTTGGGGTAGAGCTTGGTGTGCCGGTCCGGCGCGGTGGCGGTGGTGCCGCGCCGGTCGAGGAGCCGCCGCACCGCCTCGCGTTCCTCAGGCCTGAGTTGCTCGGCGAAGGCAGGTTTTTCGGCGGCTGTGTCGGCGGCGAAGGCCAGCAGCGACAGGACGAGGTGGCCGGTCGCGTCCCGGGCCGCGTCGCCGTGGGGGTCCTCGTCCTCGTCGAGTACGTGGAGCGAGGTGACCACGTAGGAGTCCGTGTGGGAGTCGGGGTCGCGCGGTGTGTCTCGGGCGGCGTGGCGGCGGGCGTCGTGCAGCGCGTGCCAGGCGGTGGGGTCGAGCAGGCCGAAGGAGATGAGGCCGGTGCCGCGGCGGCCGGCGACGGCGGCGGCCTTCGGTCCGAGCAGCGCGGCCACGACGAACTCGATCGGGTCGGCGGTGTTCACGTGCGCCCCGGTGTGCAGGAACCGGATGTCGCGGACCCGGTCACCTTCGCGGTACTCGGTCGAGCGTCCGGCGCACAGGTCCTGAAGTGCGGCGGTGAAGTTCTCCAGCCCGGCCGCCTTGGTCGGCCGCATGCCCAGGGTGCGCCGGGCGGTGTTCCCGGTGCCGACGCCGCAGATGATCCGGCCCGGTGCCAGGGCGTTGAGGCTGGCGAGCCCGCTCGCGGCGGCCGGAGCCGAGCGCAGCGCCGGTGAGGTCACGCCGATGCCGAGCCTGATGCGGCTGGTGGCCTTCGCGCACAGGCTCAGGGCGACGAAGGGATCGCCGTGGACCATCGGGATGTCGTTGACCCAGAAGCTGTGCAAGCCCAACTCCTCGGCCCGCACGGCGAGGTCCTCCACTCCGGGGTGCGCGCTGACCACGATGCCTGCACGCATCACAACCTCCAAGGTATGCGGATGGAATCGAACTTGCTCAGCATGGCAGGTCCCGGCGCATAGCCGTTGCGGAGTCGCGTGATCTTGTAGCGTCGCAGGTCGCGGTTGTCGCGCCTGACGCAAAGAAGCCCCGTTGATGCAGATGACCTTCCCAAGTCGTCTGCCCGCGACGGAGCTTCGCGTCACGGCCGTGTTCGTCCTGCGGTGGTCTCTCGAAGCCGCCCTCCGTGCGGATGTCGCCCTCTTCGTCGCCCTGCACAGCCTGGCCCTGCACGGGCGGCTACGGCAGCTGCCGTGGGCCTGCGCGGCCATGGCGGGCGCGCTGGGCCTGGTCGCGGCACGGGTCTCGACGGCGGTGGCGGTCTGGGACGCCCTCTTCTTTCTCCTCAGCACAGCGACCGCGGCCCTCGCGCTCGGCCTGATGATCCGCATCCGGAGGGCTCAGCTGGCCGGGCTGCGGGACCGTGCGGCCCGGTTGGAGATCGAACGCGACCAACGCGGCAGGCTCGCCGTCGCAGCCGAACGGACACGGGTGGCCCGCGAGATGCACGACATCGTCGGCCACAACCTGTCGGTCATCATCACGCTCGCCGACGCGGGTGCCTATGCCACGGCCGTCGCTCCGGAACGGGGCAGGGAGGCTCTACACCTCATCCCGCGTCTCGGGCCGGGCGGGCCGCGCACCCGACCCGATCGGGTGCGCGCCGACAAAGCGTACGCATCCTGGAAGAACCGCGCTGACCTGCGGCGGCGAGGGATCCGCTGCACCATCCCGGACAAGGCCGACCAGGTCCGCAACTGCAAGAAACGCGGCTTCCGCGCCGGCGGCCGCCGAAGTTCGACCCACAGGACTACAAGGCCCGGCACGCGGTCGAGTGCGGCATCAATCGCCACAAGAGGCACCGCCCCGTGGCCGCCCGGTACGACAAACTCGCGGTCCGCTACGAGGTGACCGTCCGCGTCGCGGCCATCAACGAGTGACTATGACTGACCACGTCACGATGGCGCTGTGTAACAGAGGACGGCCACCGTCTGCTGCGGGCTCCACTGCTGTTCGACTGTAGCCATCAGCTTCCAGCCCAGCCGCTCATACAGGGCTGCCGCGGCAATATCGGATGCGACGACGTCGAGTACCGGATGCAGGCCACGACGCCGCGCCTGCTCCACTGCTTGGCCGATCAGCAGTGCGCCGATCCGATGTCCCCTCGCCTGCGGTGCAACGAACAGTCTGCCGACCACGGCGGTCATACCCCGCGTCGCCCCGTTCTGCTCGCTCCACAACATCGGGGCCAGATCGCCTTCGCCGCCTTGCGACAAACTGACATGCCCCACAAGGCGGCCTGCGAGTTCGGCAACCCAGGAGCCCAGCAGGGGACCACGTGACAACCACTCGACGGGCTGATCAGGCCAGTTCACCGGATAGCCGTCAAGCTGATGGACCTCCGCGAGGACCCGCACACACTCCTCAACATCGCCATCAGTCCTCTGCCGGACGCAGAGGCTCGGTGTCTCATCAGGCACCCCGGAGCTCTCGATGTTCACTCCGGAATAGAAACACAGACCGCAGGGTCACAACCGGCCACTTTCGACACAGGCCCTAGATGTCAAGCAACAGGGCGAAGGGAAGTGACACCGCACCACGAGGCGGAGTGCAGTGGGTACGGCACTGCGGGATTGGGCAGTGGGTTGACGAAGGTGCCGATCAGACAGTGCACGATCGGTCTGCCGTAGTTGCAGTCCACCGTGCGTTCGCTCTCGCTCAACAGGGTCCCGAGATCGGTCTACGAGCGGCTTGGTGCGAAGGAGTCCGCATCATCGCCCGCCCGAGTGGGTCAGCCTGGCCACCCTTTGCTCTGCAGGACGCTGGCTTCGTGCGTGCGCGATGCGTGAGCGGACTGTCCGGCATGAAGCCTCTGTGGGGTTCGAGCACGCAGCTCCACGCTGCTGATCAGGGGAAACAGCACCGCGTAGCAGTGTCAGCACCCCCGGCAATTATTCGATCCCACTCCCCGCTACTGACGACTCCGGGCCGATTGCCGTGCACAGCTTCGCTGGCGGACTGTGGCCGGCGCTGCGTTCCTTCAGGCGGCAAGGGA
Organism: Streptomyces sp. NPDC005728; assembly: GCF_040630895.1. Taxonomy (NCBI): domain Bacteria; kingdom Bacillati; phylum Actinomycetota; class Actinomycetes; order Kitasatosporales; family Streptomycetaceae; genus Streptomyces; species Streptomyces sp. NPDC005728. The sequence continues at coordinate 12,633 of NZ_JBEXYL010000112.1, read as the reverse complement.
CGAGAGCTCGGCCGACGGCCCGAGGAGCGCGAGGGTCTCTCCGGCCCTGGCGAGGTACCGGTACGCCGTGGTGGTCCGGACGGCCGAAACGGCGGCGAGCTGGGCGCAGGTCTGTCCGCACCACGGATGGGCCACCGCGAGCAGGGCCTGTCGACCCGCTGGAAGTCGCGCCGCCGCGTGCCACGCTCGCAGTGTCAGGACGCCGGCAAGGCGCGCCCCTCTCTGTGTGTGGAAACGCCACAACCGGGGGCTCCAGTCAGCATTGCTCCGAAGAAGGAAGGGTTTCGAGCTTGCCGAGCGAAGCCTGCTCCGTCGGCGACTCACGACGTGAGTTCGAGAACGCGGTGGTGAGAGGGGTGCGGGAAGCGCGAGCTGAGATCCCCGCAGTTGTCTGGCCACCTGTCAGTGGAGTCAGCATTGGGTCGGCATCAGTCCGGCTAAACCTGACTACGCCTGGCGAAACTTGCGCTTCGAGGGCCAGCGGAACGGGTGCAGTGAGGGGGGGGGTTGCTCTCGCGGATCAAGCAAGCCGGGCAAAGGTGCGTTTCCCCTCGCCCGGTTATGTAGACATCGGGTCTGAAAAATACCTGTTCAGCGCACTCGACCTCGCGGCTTCAAAGGCACAGGCGGCAGCGCGGGCGCAGGCAGCGGATCCCCGTCGTACCCCTTCACTTCCCCAAATCTCGTCCCATTCATCCAGTCCTCGCGGGCCTGAGTGATGTCCTCCTGAGTACGCCCGACGAAGTTCCACCACATGATCAGCTCCTCGGCGAACGGCTCGCCGCCCAGGAGCATGATCCCGGCGTCCGATTCGGCGCGTAGCGGGAGTTCGGTGCGGCCGCAGCCGAGGTAGAGCATCGAGCCCGGTACCACCGGCACGCCGTCCACGTGGACCTCGCCGGACATGGCCAGCACGCCGTACTCGAAGTCCGGTTCGAGGGGCAGGCGGATGTCGGTGCCCCGGGTGAGTGCGAGGTCCGCGCCGACGATCGGGGTGAACGTCGTACCAGGGGAGGACGATCCGTCGAGGTCTCCGAGGATCACCGTCGCCGTCAGGCCGGGCGCGGTGACCGTGGGCAGCTCGGCGTGGTGCTCGAACTTCGGTTCGGTGTGGCGGTGCTCGTCGGGGAGGGCGACCCACAGCTGTGCGCCGTGCAGGAAGCGGGCGTGCGACCTGGGGCTCTCCTCGGAGTGGCTGATGGCCCGGCCCGAGGTCATCAGGCCCAGCTGCTTGGGCCGGATCGTCTGCAGGCTGCCGGTGGAGTCGCGGTGCAGCACCTCGCCCTCGTGCAGCCAGCTGACCGTCTGCAATCCGATGTGCGGATGCGGCGGGACCTGCATGCCGGGCTCGTCGGCGATGTCGTCGGGGCCGTAGTGGTCCACGAAGGCCCAGGCGCCGATCATGCGCCGGCCGAGGTTCGGCAGCAGCCGACGCACCTCGGTCGACTCGCCGAGTTTCACCAGACGAGGACTCAGCAGCTCGCGGACGGGCTCGGCGACGACGAATCCGCGGCCGCCGCACACGCTCGGTACGGGCGCGCGGTCAAGGTTGCTCATACCGCCCAACCTAGCGGCAGGGCGTCATCATTGCCGAGCGCGTGGACGGGCGGGTCTGGGCACAGGTGCAGGACCTGCACCACGCCGAGTTCGTGCGTCGGGCCGTGCAAATCGCCGAAGACGGTGTCGGCTCGCTGCTGGACGGGCTACCGCTCGGAGCCCGCCTGTACGGCGGTGTCCGGGAACTCCCGGGCAGGCCTCGGGACGTCCGCCTCGGCGGGCGCGGGCTGCTTCTCCTGCCCGGCTTCCACCGGTCCGGGGGACCGCTGCTCTCCGACCTCCCGGACCGTCCGGTCGTGGTCACCTGTCCGGCCGGTCCCGGCTTCCCGCCGCAGCCCGGCGGCTTCACCGGCCCGCAGGCGCCGGTCAAGGTGATCTTGAACACCATCACCTGCTGCACCTGCTGGCGGAGGAGCGCACCACGACCGAGGTCGCCCGGCAGCTCCGCCTGCGCGCCGCGACGGTCTCCGCCCAGACAGCGGCTCTCCGAGGTGCCGGACCGATCTCCACCGAGCGTGCCGGGAAGGCGGTTCTGCACCGGCGCACCGCACTCGGGAGCCTGCTGCGGCACGGCGCGCAGCGCCTGTGCGGCTTCGCCTCACGGCCCCGGCGAGCTGGGGGACGGTTCGGCTGTCGACGGGCGGACGGGGCTGGGGACCGGTGACGGTGTGCCGGTCGTCGGCCTCGGGGAGTGGGCAGGCTCGGCAGGGCGGGCCGGGCCGCTCCGGACGGTGAAGAACACCAGCGCCGCCACCGCGGCCAGGGCGAGCAGGCCCACCGCGACCCGGCGCACGGCCACCCGGCGGGGGCGGACCGCTCCGGTCGGCGGGCGCAGCGGACGGAGGTCGGCCGGGCCGACGGACTGCGCCCGTGCGGCCAGGGCTGCCCGCAGCCGTTCCTCGACCGGCGTCGACGCGGTCCCGGTACCGGAGTCGTTCATCGCAGACCCTCCAGACGTCGGCCGAGGGCGTCCAGGGCCCGGCTGGCCGTGGACTTGACGGTGCCCCGCGACAGGCCGAGTGTCGCAGCGATCTGGGCCTCGGTCAGATGCGACCAGTAGCGCAGGACCAGCACCTCACGCTGACGCGGAGTCAGCGTCCGCAGGGCCGTCAGCACCTCCTGGTGGTCCTCGTGGAGCAGGACGTCCTCCTCCGGCGCGGGCGCGTGCTGCTCGGGTTCGGGGATGTGCGCCCGTACGGTCCTGCGCCGCCGCAGCACCGAGCGGGCCCCGTTGACGACACTGGTCCGCAGATACGCCTCGGGGTCGTCCAGCGAGCCGAGCCGACGGCCGTGGCGGCGGAACAGCGCCGTGAAGGCGTCCTGTACGACGTCCTCGGCCGTGGGCAGGTCGTCGACCAGCAGCACTGCCAGGCGCACCAAGGACAGTCGGCGGTGGTGGTACAACTCCTCGATGCCGGGCGGGGGTTCGGGTATCGCCAGGCCCTGGGGCGCAGGGCCGTCGCCGGTGCGGGGCGGTGCCGGGTCGGCGGTGGTGCCGACGCGTGCGCGCGCGAGGACGCGGTTCCGCAGCGCGTGCGTGAACCTGTGCCAGGGCGAGGCGGAACGCACCGTGCCCGTCCGGTCCCAGGGCAGGACCGCCGCCGGTGGTGTGGCTGTCGTCATGGATCTCCCGGCCGTGTGCGGGGAGCCGCGCCCGGCGACTCCCCGCACACCGGCGTGCCTCAGTGGTGCTGCGGAACCGGCGCAGGCGTGGCGTGGTCGGGCGCGGGGACCGGGCTCGGCGATGCCGTCGGGCGGTGGCCGTGGTGCGGTGCCGGCACCGGGGCGGGAGCGGCGGTGGACGGGACCGGTGACGGGGTGGCCGGCGCGGGACGGGGGGTGCCCGTGTGAGGCGTGGACGGCACCGGAGAGGGGGTGCCCGTGCCAGGCGTGGACGGCACCGGCTTCGGCGTCGCCGGGCGGGTCGGGGACGGCACGGGTGACGGCGTCGCGTGGGCCGCCGCGGGCGCGGGGGTGGCGGTGCTGTCGGACCGGGACGCGGGATGGTTGTCGCCCTGGACCGCCTGGGCGGTCACGGTGCCGCCGACGGCCAGGGCCGCGCCGACGGCGGAGACCCCCAGAACGGCGCGCAGCCTGCGCATGCGGCGAGGGCGGGGGACACGGTGTGCGGACATGGGTTCCTTCGGTCGCTCGGGTCGGACATCGGTCGAGGTGGAGGCCTCCACCCCGACAGACGTCCGACCCCGGGCGAGGTTGCAGGTGGCGGCCGAACAATTTTCCGCACGTGTGGCCGGCCGCCGCTCAGCGGGTCTGACGCATCAGCCCAGCTTCTTCAGCAGCTCGTCGGCGACCGGTGCCGAGGAGCCCGGGTTCTGGCCGGTGACCAGGTTGCGGTCGACCACCACGTGCGGGGCCCACGGCTCGGCCACCCGGACGTCGACGCCCGCCTCGGTCAGCCGGTCCTGCAGCAGCCACTTGGCCTGCTCGGCGAGCCCGCCCTGGATCTCCTCCTCGTTGGTGAAGGCAGCTGCCCGGTAACCCGCGAAGGCGTTGGATCCGTCGGCCCGCACCGCCGCGAGCAGCGCGGCCGGACCGTGGCAGACCACCGCCAGCGGCCTGCCCGAGTCGAGCGCCGCGACCAGCAGCCGGCCCGACTCGGCGTCCACGGCCAGATCCTCCATGGGCCCGTGCCCACCGGGGTAGAACACGGCGGCGAAGTCGTCGAGGTCGACCTCCGCCAGCTTCACCGGCTCCCGCAGCTCGGTCATCTCCTCCAGGGCGCGCGCGATCTCGCCGGCCCGCTCCTGACCGCCGTTGACCTCGGGCGCGAGGCTCGCCCGGTCGACCGGTGGCACCACACCGTCCGGCGTGGCGACGACGACCTCGTGGCCGGCGGCCTTGAGGGCGCGGTACGGGACCACGGCCTCCTCGGCCCAGAAGCCGGTCGGGTGCAGGGTGCCGTCGGCGAGCGTCCAGTGGTCGGCACCGGTCATCACGAAAAGGATCTTCGACATGGGTCTTCTTCTCCCGGAAACTTGCGCTTGTGGGGAGAACGTAGGTGAGATCACCCATAGGAAACCAATGAAAGCGTCAATGGCAGACATTGGATATCCTATGGGCCACGAGGGCAGCGGGCCGGTGAATACTCGGCCTCGTGGACATCCCCTCCCTCGACCTGAACCTCCTGCGTACCTTCCTCGCGGTCTACCGTTCCGGCTCCTTCACCGGCGCCGCCCGCCTGCTGGGCCTGTCGCAGCCGACGGTGACGACGCAGATGCGCGCGCTGGAACGGCTGACCGGCCGGGAGCTGTTCGAACGGCTGCCGCGCGGGGTCACGCCGACGCCGGTGGCCGACGAACTGGCCGCCCGGATCGCCGCACCCCTGGACGAGCTGGCCGCCGTCGCCGGTTCCGAGCCGCTGGAGGGGACGCGCCCGGAGCCCGTCCACCTCGCCGGCCCCGCCGAATTCCTGTGCACGACCGTCCTGCCCGCCCTGGCCCCCCTCGTTGCCGAGGGCGTACGACTGCGAGTGGCCACAGGTCTGACCGATCCGCTGCTGGACGAGCTGCGCGCGGGCCGCCACGACCTGGTGATCGCCACCGCCCGCCCGCGCGGCCGCACGCTCCACGCCATGCCGCTCACCGACGAGGAGTTCGTCCTGGTGGCCGCCCCCGTCTGGGCCGAGCGGCTGACGGACCGGCTGCCCGTCGACGGACCCGCCGCCCTGCACTCCGTACCCCTGATCACCTACGCCGAGGACCTTCCGATCGCCCGCCGCTACTGGCGGTACGTCTTCGGCCGGCGGCTGTCCTGCACCGCCGCCGTGACCGTGCCCGACCTGCGCGGGGTGCTGGCGGCGGTGGTCGCGGGGGCGGGGTTCAGCGTGCTGCCCCGCTATCTGTGTGCCGGGCAGCTGGAGTCCGGCGCGCTCGTCGAGCTGCTGGAGCCGGAGGACCCGCCGATCAACACGGGCTTCCTCGTCCAGCGCCCAGGCGCCTCGGACAACCCCGACGTGATCCGCGTCCGCGACCTCCTGCTGCGGGCGGCACGGACCTGGTAGCTCAGGTGCGGGGACCGGACCTCCACTCCGGTGCCAGCACCGACCAGATCTCCTCGTCGTGCCGCTTCCCCCGGTACAGGTAACTCTCCCTGAGGACACCGTCCCTGCGCATGCCCAGCCGCCGGGCGACCGCGATACTGGCCGTGTTCTCTGGCGACACCCACCACTCGACGCGGTGGATGCCCCGCTCCCGGACCGCCCAGTCGATGAGCACCCGGGCCGCCCGGGTGACCAGGCCCCGGCCCACCGCCGCCGGCTCCAGCCAGCAGCCCGCCTCTGCGGTGCCCTGCGGCACGTCCATCCGGCGCAGGATCACCGCCCCGACCAGCGTGCCGCCGTACCGGATCCCGCAGATGCGGCCGGCGTCGGCCGCCTCCTTGTCGGCGTAGGCCTGGAGGAACGCCCGGCTGGACGCCAGGTCCGTGACCACGTCCGGGAGGCCGTTGAACTGCCCTATGAACTCCCGCCCCCGGTCCACGTGGTCGAGGAACTCCCCGGCCTGCCAGGGGCCGAGGGGACACAGCTCGGCGCCGTCGTCACCGAGGGAGATCGCGTACATGGTCACCTTCGTGTGAGGGGATGGGACATCTGGTACGCCAGCCTACGGTCGGCGCCCTCCCCGATCTCCGTGAGGGCCTCGTCCAGTTCCATGAACCACTGCCAGCCCGGCCGCCCGTCGGCACCGGCCAGCCGGGCCACGACCAGGTCCTCCAGCTCCGGTACGCGCCTGTTCTTCCAGACCTTGTCGGCAAGGCTCACCAGCAGGTCCTCCACACCGATCCCGGGTGCGGTCCAGGCGGCGTGCGTCCCGGCGAACCGGGCCAGGCCGGGCTCCACACCGTGGTGCAGCAGCAGGTCCCGCCCCGCCTCCTCGTGGCGGGCGCCCGGACCGGACAGCTCGGCCACGTGCACGGCCTTGCCGATGTCGTGTGTCGCGGCCCCGAAGAGCACCGCCCGCGCGTCGAACTCCAGTCCGGGACAGTGACGTTGCACCCAGGCGACGAGGTGCGCCGCCACGTCGTGCACGACCCTGAGGTGGGCCACCAGACGTGGCGGGGCGTCAACTCGGGTCAGCAGGGCGGTGGCCCGTGCGGGAAGCGGCCGCAGCGGCGGGTCGACGGTGTCCCGCGTCGCGATCGACTCTGCGTTGTTGGCTGCCATCCAGGCAGAGTAGTCACGTTCGTGCTGTGCCGGAGGTGCCGGTTCAGAAGGCTCTCCAGCGCTGGTTGGCACCTCCGTTGCAGTCCCACAGTGTCACCTGTGTGCCGTTGGTGGTGCTGAAGCCCGGCACGTCCAGGCAGCGGCCCGAGGCGGGGTTGACGAGGGTGCCCTCGTCGGTGGCCCGCCACTGCTGGTTCGTGCCGCCGTGGCAGGTGTAGAGCTGGACGCGGGCGCCGTTGGCGGTCGAACCGCCGTACACGTCCAGGCACTTGCCGAGGATGCGTACGGTGCCGTCGCTGTTCACCGTCCACAGCTGGGCGAGGCTGCCGTTGCAGTCGTAGATCTGCACGCGGGTCCCGTCGGCGGTGCCCGCGGTGTCGTCGTCCAGGCACTTGCCGTCCAGGCCGGAGCGCAGCGGGGCGGTGATGCCGGGCTGGGTACTGCCCGGCGGGCGGCGGAACAGGCCGAGGGCGGCGATCGCCGGGGCGGTGCGGGCGCCGGTGACGCGGAGCCGGACGCGGGCGGTGGTGACCGGGGCGGGCAGCCGGATCAGTTTCTTGTGCCCGACGGTGGAGTCGGCCGCGATCTGTGCCCAGGTGCTGCCGGTCCAGCGGTCGACGGCGAAGGACCGGGTGCGCATGCCGAGATTCAGGTCCTCCTGGACGGAAATGACGTCGAAGGATTTCGTTCCGGCCAGGTCGAGCACGAGTGCGCCGGTTTCCGCGGTGGGCTGCCAGGAGGTGTCGAGGCTGCCGTCGAGGACGGTGGCCGGGGTGTGGGCCGTGCTGTTGGCGGTGCCGTTGTCGTTGGACGCCGTGGCGCCTGCGGTCAGGTCGGTGGCGAAGGTCCCTGCGATCGCCGTGTGGAAGGCGGCCAGCGTGTCCAGGGCGGCCTGGCCGAACCGGCCGTGGCTGTCCGGGCCCACGTTGAGCAGCAGCTGGCAGTTGCGGCCGACCGAGGTGTAGTACTCGTTCTCCAGCTGGGCGGGCGTCTTCATGGCGCCTGTCGGCCAGAACCAGCCGTCCACCATGATCGACGCGTCGCACTCGGCGGGGGTCCAGCGCAGCACGCTCCAGGCGCTGGTGCCGTCCGGCTTTCGTGCGGCGAGTGCGGTGTCGCCGCCGATGTCCTCGGCGCGGTGGTCGACCGGTTCCAGGAAGCGGTCCGCCGCGGTGGCCGCGTCGCCCGTGAGCGGCACCGGTGACCACTCGGAGGGGCGGCCCACCCCGTCCTCGTTGCCGACCCAGCGCACATCCACGTCCTGGAAGATCACCGCGTTCGGCTGGAGCGTGCGCACCATCCGGGTCCAGTCGGTGTAGTCGTACGCCTGGGTCCTGCCGGTCGGGTTCGCACCGTCCCACCAGACCTCGGCCAGGTCGCCGTAGCGGGTCAGCAGCTCGTACAGAGTGTTCTCGAAGTACGTGTTGTAGTCGTCGGCGGTGACGGAGAACGTCCGGCCGCCGACCACGTCGGCCGGATCGGTCGGGATGGTGCGGGGGCGGGCCGTGCTGCCGTTGGCGAAGGTGCCGCCCGGCTGGGCCTCGTGCAGGTCGGCGGGGGAGACGTAGATCCCGAAGGCGAGGCCCTGGGCGCGGGCGGAGGCGGCGAGGTCGCGGACCACGTCGCCCTTGCCGCCGCGCCAGGACGTCGAGGTCACGCCGAAGGCGGAGTACCGGGACGGCCACAGCAGGAAGCCGTCGTGGTGCTTGACGGTGAGGATCACCTGCTGGAAACCGGCGTCCTTCAGCGCCGTCACCCATTGGTCGGTGTCCAGCTGGTCCGGCTGGAAGACGTTCGGGTCCTCGGTTCCGGTGCCGTGCTCACGACCCGTGTACGTGTTGACGCCGAAGTGCACGAAGGCCGTCAACTCGCGGCGCTGCCAGGCCAGTTGGCGGGGCGACGGCGTGACCGAGGCCGCCTTGGCGCGGATCTGTGCGGGGGTGTCGGAGGGACTGACGGCCACCACCTCGGTGCCGTCCCCCTGCGCGGCGACCGGCCAGGCGGGGCCCAGCAGGGCCAGTGCGGCAGCGACCAGGGCCACCAGCGACCTCTTCACGCTGATCACGGGAATCCGCCTCCTCACGATGCCACCAGTTGCCACTGCTGGTTGGTGCCGCCGTTCGCGCTCCACTGGATCACGGGGGCGTTCTGCCCGGTCGAGGCGCCGCTGACGTCCGCCAGGTAGCCGCTGCTGCGGTTGACCAGCGTCCGGTAGCCGTCGCTCGTCGTGCCGAGCGTCCACTGCTGGTTGGTGCCGCGGTTGACGGTCCACTGCACGAGCTGTGTGCCCTGCGTCGTGGAGAAGCCGGGGACGTCCAGGGCCCGGTCGCTGCCGGCGTTGACGAGCTGTACGTAGTCGCCGGACTGCACGACCCGCCAGCGCTGGGATGCCGCACCGGTGTCCGTCTGCTGCACGGCCGCCGCACCGTCCGCCGCGGAACCGACGGCGAGCACCTTCCCGCTGTTCCGGTTCACGATCTTGTACGTGGTGGTCGTGCCCGGCGTGATCGAGAAGTTGTCGAACTGCACGTTCCGCCACCGGTCGGCGACGGCGGACTCTCCGGCCCCGACCGCCACACCGGCCGGGCCGAGGCCGTAGGCGGTGTCCTGGGCGGTGCCCAGGGTGCCCCCGTCCACGAGCGCGGTCAATGCTGTGCCCTGAAGCCGGAAGGCCACCTTGTGCCAGGTGCCCGGGTCCAGAGCGCTCCGGGTGCCGGAGGCGAGGACGGTCAGGGCGCCGGCCGTGTCGCCGCGCAGGATCTGCCAGGCGCCGGACTGGCGGACCTTCAGGTAGTAGGCGTCGATCCGGCCCACCTGCCAGTAGTCCCGTGCCCCGAAGCGGCCCAGCAGGGCCACCGAGCCGCCCGTGCGTTCGAACATCACGTCGGACTGCACGGTGTAGTTCGTCCACGAGTTGTCGCCGATCAGCGCATACGCGGGACTGTCGTGCGGGTGCCACGGAACCGGTGCCACGGGCGCCATCTGCCGCAGGCACTGCCCGCCGCGCCCGCCGCCGCACGGCACCGTCTCGAACGACCCGTGCTGGTCGGCGAGATAGCGGGCCTCGCGGCCGGTGGCGTATCCGTCGAAGGAGTCGCTGTGCGGCAGCGGGAAGGACGCCGCCGCCGGACCCGCGGCCGTCCCCTTGCCCTGGCCGCCTTCGGTGCCGACCGAGTAGATGCGCCCCGGCTGCAGGGTCAGGGACCAGCTGCCGCCGGACGGCGTGACGTCCGGCTGGCGCACGAACCAGTCGGCCGGGTTGTCCGAGGTGAGGTCGGTGGCCCACACGTGCAGCGCGGAGTCGGCGGGCAGCCCGCCCGTGACGCTCGCCGTGAACCGCTCGGTGGTGGTGGCCCGGGTGGTCTCGATGATCGTCGTATAGGCCGTGTTGCCGGGGGCTTTGAGGGTGACGTAGCTGCCGATGGTGCGGTCTCCGGACAGATAGCCGCTCGCGGAGTCGACGAACTGCCAGCCCGGCTGGGCGAACTGGTTCCAGTGCGCCTGCACCCACAGTCCCTTGCCCACGGAGTACTGGCCCGACCAGGGCTGCGGTGCCACCATCAACCCGGTGGTCTGGAAGGGCAGTCCGGGCGGCAGGGAGGCGATCAGCGGCCAGTTCATGTACGCGGTCAGCTTGGCGTCGATGTAACCGCGGTTCAGCTGGCGGGCCATCACCGGGCCGTTCGCGTAGTAGTCCTGGGAGCCGTTCTCGCTCGCCCACAGGGGCTTGCCGAGGTCCTGGGCGGCGGCCGGCGACTCGCAGAGGTCGCCGGTGGACTCGGAGACGCCCTTGCAGGGGTAGTGCGCGCCGACCACGTCGATCGCGTTGCGGAAGGCCTGGTCGCTCTGCAGGTCGTTCACCACGTCCCAGCCGCCGTCGGCGCCGACCAGCCGTACGTTCCCGAACCCGGCGGTGTCCAGTGCCGCGCGCAGCCGGACGAACCAGCCGGCATCCCAGCCGTTCTCGTTCCAGCCGCCCAGGTAGTCGATGGCCAGACCGTGCGCGTCCCGGGCGCCGCGCACATAGTTCACCAGGTAGGTGATCATGTTCTGGGTCCACACGTCGGACGTGCCGATCCAGCCCGGCGCCGCCCATGCGAGCGCGGCCAGCCTGAGGTGCGGGTTGCGGGCCTTGGCCTGCTCCATCAGCCACCACTCGTAACCGCGCTGGTAGTTCTGGTCGTCCGCGGTGTGCATGTGGCTGGGCTCGGCGCCGTCCGTGGAGTTGGCGTCGCCGCCGATCTCGACCTTCAGCAGCGAGACGCCCGCGCCGTAGCCCGGCTTGAAGAGGTAGTCGAGGATCTGGCTGCGCTGCGGCTCCGGGTAGTCGTACAGCAGCTTGGAGTTGCCTCCGCCGCCGCTGACGGCGCCGACGCCGTCGAAGAGGCGGCCGGCCGCGGTACCGCTGATGGTGACGGAGGTGGCGGCGCGGGCCTGAGCGGCGGGCAGCCCGAGGGCCGTGGCGAGGAACGCCAGCACGAGCAGCGCGCGCAGGGCGAGGGAGCGTATCGGCGTCACAGGCATCGCGTCACCGGGCACCTTCGAGGACGCCCCGGCCTTCAGGCCGGGGAGGAATCGGACCCCTGCGGAGCAGGGCAGGGACAGCCGGATCGCCGCCAGGGCGATTCGGCGTCCGCCCCGCGACGGGGTGAGGCAGCTGCCTGCCGTGATCGAGAGCTCTCAACTGTCAGTCCTCCCGGGTAGGTTCGGGTGCATGACGACGGGAGCGATCACGGGGGTGGCCGGGTATGCCCGGTTCACCTTCCGTGTGCGCCTGTCGAAGACGGCCCGCATGGCGTTGGAAGCCGAGTGGGACCGGTGCCGGTGGATCTGGAACGAGTGCGCGGCCCGCTCGAAGAAGGCCCACGCAAAGGGTGAGAAGCTCGGTCCGGCTGGGCTGGACCGGATGCTGACCGAGGCCCGGCGGGTAACCCCCTGGCTGAGGGACGGCTCGTCGGTTCCTCAGCAGCAGCTCGTACGGGATTTCGGCAAGTCCCGTGCGAAGGCGTTGAAGGACATCAAGGACCGTGTGCCGCAGCACCGGCGAGCGGGTATGCCGCGCTGGAAGAAGAAGCGCGAAGCCAGGTGCACGCTCAACTACACGCGGCGCGGCTTCCGTCTCAAGGACGGCCGGCTGCACCTCGCCGGCCAGATCGTGCTGAGGGTGGTGTGGTCGCGGGAACTGCCGGCTGACCCGTCCAGCGTGCGCGTGTACCAGGACTCCACCGGTGCGTGGTACGCCTCGTTGGTCGTTCCCGCGCCGGTCGAACCCCTGGCATCCACCGGGCGCGTGATCGGGATCGACTGGGGTGTGAAGGAGACGGCCACCACCACATCCGACGACCACGACCTTCCCCACCCGCAGCACGGCAAGACGGCCGCGCCGAAACTTGCCCGCTGTCAGCGGATGATGGCCCGGCGCCGGCCGGCGCGGGGACAGGCCGCCTCGAACGGCTACCGGGCGGCGAAGCGGCAGACGGCAAGGCTGCATGCGAAGGTGGCCCGGCAACGCCAAGACGGGGCCCGAAAGTGGGCCAAGAAGGTGGTACGCGACCACGATGCTTTGGCGGTGGAGGACTTCAGGCCGAAGTTCCTCGCGAAGACGACCATGGCTCGTAAGGCGGCTGATGCCGCGATCGGCGCTGCGAAGCGGGCGCTGGTCGAGATGGCGCGCAAGCACGGGCGCATCGTGCACCTGGTGCATCCCGTGCACACCACGATGGACTGCGCCATGTGCGGAGCGAGAACCAAGCACGCACTGCCTCTTTCGACGCGAACGTATGCCTGCACCGCGTGCGGAGCCGTATCCCCCAGGGACAAGAACTCCGCCCGCGTGATGCTCGTCCGGGCAGGTCTGAACCCGGCTGGTGTCGAAGGCGTAAGACCCGCTGAGG
>NZ_JBEXYL010000111.1:0-24702 GCF_040630895.1 Streptomyces sp. NPDC005728 | reverse complement strand
CGCACCGCGCGGACCCGAAGACGACGCCCTGGTCTCGCACCACACAGCAAAACGCCCACGCCGGGGCGCGGGCGGGCACTGCGAACCAGAACATCTGACAGCGACGCTACACGGCGAAACCGGCTCCCACCAGAGAACAATGGGCATGATCCATCAGGGGTTCGCCGGTGGAGCGTCGACGGTGCGTTCGGCGTCCGCCGAACTTCCGCAGCGTGCCCTGACCCGGCGGTATGTCACGGGCGAAGGCGGTAGGAGTGCCGAGCCTGGCTCGGCGCCTGCCTGACGGGCAGCGAGGTCCCGACCACCGGGCTGACGCACCACGGCAACCACATCAGCCTCGGGCGGCGGGACGCGATCTTCCAGATGGTGGACGGGGACGTCCGGTCGACTGCAGCCCGCCAGCGCAGGAACGTGTCCCGCACGGCATCCTCGGCGTCGGCGGCCGAGCCGAGCAGGCGGTACGCGAGCGAGGCCAGCCGGTCCCGGCTGGCCTCGAACCGATCGATGGCGACGCTGTCCATGGGCACAGGTTTATGCGGCGACCCGCGCATCGGACCGGTCCGGTGCGGTGGCTGGGCGGCGCCTACGCTTCGGTGTGCCGAAGGTCGGGTGGGCGATGCCCCCCCGGCCCCCTCGAGCACGCCCGACTTGAGCCGCGCGGCGGTCCGGCCGCCCAAAGTGCCATCTCGTTCAGGCCTACTGCCACCGAATCTCTGACTCAGGCCACTAGGGGTGTTCATAGAGCTGGAGGAGGCCGGCAAGTGAGAAGCACAGGGCGCCGATGAGGGTGCCCCAGTTGGCGATGCCCACGTTGACCAGGCTGCCGGTGGCGGGGCGGGTGAAGGCGGCGAGCGCTGAGACCATGAACAGGACGGAGCCGAGCTGATTCACAGTGACGATCCACCAGCCGAGGCTGTGTGGGCGGAGACAGGGCCGGCCATGGCAGATCTCGGCGAAGCCCAGGTGCCCGGAGATCAGGAAGAGCACGCAGCCGACCAGGTCAGGCGCCCAGATCAACCGGTTGACCTGCTGGACGCTCAGGCCCCTCAGGAACGAGTCCAGCAGGGAGACGGCGAAGACGAGCGTGCCCGCGAAGAGGACGAACGTGCTCAGCCAGTCCACCCGCATCGGCTCGTAGCTCCACCACCGCCAGCGACGGGTGACCAGCCGGCCCTCGCCGTCGGGGACGTGGCGGGGTGCGTTGATCACCTGAAGCAGCGAGACGTAACCGCCGGTGTTGAAGAACAAGCCGCCCACGAAGTAGATCGAGGCGCACTCGGTGGCGTCGCTGGAGCCGAATTGGGCAACGGCCGCGCCGGCCGCGAAGAGGGCCCCGCCGACGACGAAGGCAACCGCCGCGATGACGTTGAGTCTGCGCAGCCGGCCGATGGCAACAGCATCCGCACGGGTGGGCCGACTGTCCGCCGCACCGGGCGGACGGACGGCGAGCACTCCGCGCCGACGCGCGCTCCGCGAGTCCCACACCGCGGTGCCGCCACCAGGAACGTGCCAAGTGAGCCTGGTGGTGAACGGTCCCGCGCCCTCGGCGCGCTGCTCCGGCTGTCCCACGGGCCGAGCCTAGAGCTCAGAGGGGACCGGAAAGCGTGGGAAACGCCGACCCGCCGAGCACTGGCGTGTTCCGATCGCCATCGTCCCTTGCCTGACCATTGCAGTAGGCCGAAGTTCCTCCCGAAGACGACCATGGCCCGCAAGGCGGCAGACGCCACGATCGGCGCCGCGAAGGGGGCGCTGGTCGAGATGGCCCGCAAGCACCGGCGCATCGTGAACCTGATCCATCCCGCGCACACCACGATGGACTGCGCCACGTGCCGAGCGAGAACCAAGCACGCACTACCTCTCTCGGAGAGAACGTATGCCTGCACGGAGTGCGGAACCGTATCCCCCAGGGACAGCCCTCCGCCCGCGTCATGCTCATCCGGGCAGGTCTGAACCCGGCTGGTGTCGAGGGCGCAAGACCCGCTGAGGCGCCGCCTTCAGCAGGCAGCCTGAGCCAAGAGTGGCCCAATCGGTCCAACTGCCGCTCACGACATGTCTGGCGTCTCCAGGCGAGCGCCTCTGTGGGCAGCCGCCCACCGGCGCAGCGTCCGTTTGTCCGGCTTCCCGTGGGCCGTCAGCGGATAAGGATGATTCCCAGAAGACTGTCGTCGGTCGGTGCGCCGGGGCCAGCGCTTTCGCCACGAGGCCGCAGGCCTGCGACGCCACGGCGCGGCCCGGGGCCAACCCCGGGGCCGGCACCAGGAACGCGCAGACCTCCTCGCCTGTGACATCGCTGTGCCGGCCGACCACAGCAGCCTGCGCCACGCCCGGATGGCGGCTCAGCGCGGCTTCGACGGGCAGGCAGTAGATGTTGTCGCCATTGACCGTCACCACGTCCTTGGCCCGATCGTCGAGGTAGAGATAACCGTCTGCGTCGACGTGGCCGAGGTCACCAGTGCGCAGCCAGCCGCCCCGCAGCACCCCGCCGGTCAGGGCGGGCTGGTTCCAGTAGCCGACCATCATCGTCGGCGAACGCACCCACACCTCGCCCGTCGCCCCGGTCGGCAGAACCCGCAGACCGTCCTCGTCCCGGACTTCGATCTCGACGCCCGGCGCCGGACGGCCCACCGACGTGAGCAGTTCCGGCCGGTCCGCGACGGCGGCATCATGGTCGGCGGGTGCCAGCCGGCAGATCACCGCGGCCTCGTTCATCCCGTACCCCTGCCGCCACCGCACGCCCCACCGGGTCACCGCCTTTTACAACCGCTCCGGCTGGATGGGCGATGCCCCGTACGAGACCGCGTGCAACCCAGGAACGCCATCGACCGTCCCGGGGTGATCCAGCAGCCGGTACACCATCGACGGCATCAGGTATGTCGAGACCGGCGCAAGCCGACGACAGGCGATGGCGAACTCCACGGGATCGAAAGGCTCGAGCAGTTCGACCCGGCCCCCGGCCCGTAGATGCTCCAGACAGCGCCCGCCGGCACGGTCGGCCAGCGAGGTCACCGAAAGAAAGACAGAGCCGGCCTCCTCCGGGCGGACCGCCCACCGGGCTGCCAACGCCGCGAACGTCGAGGCCACCCCCTTGGGTCTCCCGGTCGTCCCGCTCGTGTACGTCACCCGGGCCACGTCGCCCTCCCGAGCCCGCACCGGCACCGGTACGGGATTCTGGGCCGCAGCCAGCGCGATCAGTTCGGCCACGCCCAGTCGGCGCACCCCCGTGTCGGGCACCGGCACGTCGTGCAGCACCAAGTCCGGGCGACAGTCCCGAAGCACGAACTCCAGGTCACCGACCACACATGAACCCACCACCTGGGTCAGCCGCGCGCCCAGCACATGGGCGGCCAGCCGGACCAACACCACCTCCGGCCGATTCCCCGCCACCACACAGGCCAGCCCCGAGCCACGCCCGACGCCCGCCTGCGCCAGCGCCCCGGCCAGCCGGTAGACCTCATCGAGCGCCTGCGAGAAGGTCAGCACTGACGCTTCGACGCCGATCGCGGGTTTGTCGGCGTACCGCTCGAATGCCCCCACCAGCTCTGTGACATACCGGGCAGCCACACCCACCTCCTCTCAGCCCCGCACACGCGACCGTACGGCCAGCCAAGAAGCCGCAGACGACGACACAACCGGCAAAGGCCCAGGAAAAGGGAAGTCAGAGAGTGATGTGACCGTCCCGGGCGCTTTTGGCGGCCTTGCCGAGCCGAGGATCGCGGCCGGCTGTTCCGACCAGCGCGGCCAGGTCGGCTCCGGTGAAGGCATCCGGCACTTTGATCTCGTGCCCGCCCAGCAGTGCAGAGCGCACCGTGATCGCTGGTCACGGTCTCCGGCGCGAAGAACGGCCGGCGCGCGACCGGATGGCCGACGACCTCGGCGACGACGGAGGCCGGGACGCCGGGGGTAGGGCCACTCCAGCTCCGGGCCCATTCGGGGCGCAGGTGAAAACGTCGTCGAGCACTTTCACGGCAGCGAGCTCGTGTCCCGGACCACGGCCTGGCCCAGCCTGCTGATGTCCAGCCGCCTCCGGCCGGTCTCCACCGCGGCGGCGGAGCGAACGTACTGCTGCCGGGCACAGCGGGCTCGAGTCCACGGATGCGAGGGCCGTGCGACCGCAGAGCGCCATGGCGGTCTCCAACTCGACGCCCAAGATGGACAGTACGTCCTTCAGGCCCTCGGTCGCCGAGACGGCCATGCCCCACAGCACAGGCCGACCCGCCAACGCTGCCCGGGCGCCCAGAGCCAGAGCAACCAGCACGTCCGAGCCACGGCGGATGCCCCCGTCGATGAGGACCTCACAGCGTCCGGCGACGGCGCAGACCACCTCCGGGCGAGCGTCGAGAGCGGGGACCCAGCGGTCCGGCCGGCGACCGCCATGGCGTCCGCGCGGGCACACGCTCGCCATCCCGTCCCGCCTTACCGTGGGGCCGTGACGACGCCTTGCGACGACTCTGCCGGGAGGCCGCCGTGAACAGCCGGGGTTCGTACGTACGTTGTCCTGGCCTGCGCGGGGTGTCAGCGGGTGCAGACGTAGCGTTCGCCTGTGAATGAAGTCGCGTTGGAACTGCTGCCGCCGGGGCGGATGCTCCACACGTGTTCGTCCTGGCTCACGTCGAAGAAGTCGACGTAGACCGACAGGTTGTTCCAGTAGGACCCCACGTTGGTGATTCCGTAATTCAGGAGGTCCCAGCAGACGCCGCGCCTTTGGGTGGTGAAGGCCATGTTGTTGAAGCCGGTGTCTTTGTACAGGCACAGCCATCCGGCACGGCACGACTCTGCGGCCGATGCCGGCGCTGGGGAGAGGACGAGGCCGCCTGCCGTCGTGGCCAGCAGGGTGAGCAGGAGGGCTCGGAGCCGCAGTCTTCGCATGGGGAGTCTCCCTTTGACGGCCTGACCTCGGGCTCTACCTAAGTCGGGCCGTCAGAAATTGATCATGGACACGGAAAGGCTCCGCTCCTGCAAGGGTAGGGCGTTGCGGGGATCCTGTTGCGGCGACGGTGCAATTACCCAGAGCCGCGTTGGAGGTCATGCGAGGGCCCGTGCCGGAAGCAGACGGCACGGGTCCTAAGCCGGCGGGCCACCGGCCACCTCACACCCGGTGCCGTCCCGCAATGACCGCTCAGAGCTTCGCGAAGGGCGGCACCTCGTCCATCATCTGCAGCAACTTCCGGGCAGCGGCCGCCTCCTCTGGCCGCACGGACGAGGCGAGCTCTTCGAGAACTGGCCGGCCTGTGTACACGGCGGCCCTGGCGGCTGCCTCCCAGCCGGGTTGCTCTTGGTAGCTCGTGTAGTTCTTCTGGTCCCTCGCCGCCGCGGCGGCGGAGTGCCATTGCTCGGTCCGGCAGATGCTCCCCAGCAGGTCCATCAACTCGGCTTTGCACGGTACGTGCGGGGCCCCGACGAGTTCCAGGAGGAACGGGACTGTCGGGGCCGTCGCCTCGCCGACAACGAATCCCAACGCACAGACGACATCGCCGAGATCATCGATGGCGAGACGGACGGTGACCTCATCTGCATACGCGACCCGGGATAACAGAGAGGGGATGCCCCCAGCTGGAGCTCCTCCTGCGTCACGCAGCTCTCCCCAGCGGATTCCAGAGAAGCCCTTCAACAGGCTTCCCATGCGCGGCCCCCTCATCGCACTCTTGTCGGCTCCGTCGACACTTTGAGGAGTGATCGTTATCGATCATGATGTCATTACCGACCGGTGGGCCCCGACCAGGCCGCACTCCGACCGGTTGGATGCCATAGAGGGGCCTCGATCCAGTGAGATGATCTTGGTGTGGCTGGTGTGATCACGGCGTCGGAGCCGTCCTGGATAGGTCCATTCACCGGCATGAACTCTCGTCAGTTCTGCAGGGTGATCACCTAGCTGCGACTGGAGGGTGCGGACCCAGTTCGCAGGGGTCGGCCGTGGAGCCTGTCTTTGGAGGACCGTGTGCTCAGCCCTACGGACCGCACTTTGGGCCCCACCCGGCACGCGGTGTTCCGCACTTGCCGGCGCCCTTGCCCTGATCGTCGTCCCCGTTGCGCCATCCGTTCAGGCGAAACGGGGATGTCTGGCTCACTCGTCCGCGGGCGGATTCCGATAACTGAGTGGATGAGCCCTTCGATGGAGCCCAGGAGGGTCTGCAGGGCGGGGTCCGGGGCCGGCGTGGTGGTGAGCAACAGCACCTGGGCCGCCGGGTGTTCCGGAGCGTACCGGTCGCCGTCGTCGCCGGGGATCGGGTTGGGCTCGGTCTCGATCCGTCCGTTGGGGCTGCCGGCGAGGTGGTAGACGCCCCCTAATCGCTGTCGCGCTCGGTGAAGACCAGCCCGAGGCAGTCACTGACGAGCCGGACCAGCTCGCCGACGGTACGGGTGCTGGACGACGATAGTGGACGGTGCTCAGAGCGATCCCTCCCCGAGGGGGCCTGCCCGCCGGCCGCCTCGGGGAGGGATCGCCGCATGCGCGAAGGCCCGCCGTGCCCCGGCGAGTACTCGTGAACCTGCCGCCGGGAGCCGGGTACCTGCGCTCAGCCACAGACGTCGTGAGGCTGTGCCGTAGCCGAATCGGCTGGAGCGGGTCAGGTGAGGGTGTCGCGGAGGTAGGTGGGCAACATCTGACAGAGCGCTGGATCCACCGTCCGACTCTGGGTGCGAAGTTCGTCTGCTGTGACGGTCAGGCTGTCGTCGTTGGCGGTGCGGACGAGGGCCCGGAACGTTTCTCCGCGTCGGGCCGGACCGCGGGCGAGATGGCCGGCCAGGACAGCACGGCCGAACGCGGCCGGGTCCGCGTCGGTGGTCGCACGTCCGTAGCCCTTGCTGATCCACACACGGCTGAACGGCTCGTACAGCTGGACCTCCCACACCAGGCAGGCAGCATCATTCTCACGGGACATGACTGCGATCATGCCCTGGACCACCCACCGCACCGCCCCTACCAGCCAGTACTGTCCGAAAGGATGCGATGGGGCCGGTCGGCCAGGTGGTTCCTGGAGTGCTGCAGCCGTCCCTTGCGGGCGTCCATGGTGTCGCGTGGCCAGGTGCCCCCCTCGGCGGCGGAACGTGGCTGGCGGCGGAGGGGTCCTGGTGCGCGGGTGGCGGGTGGCCGGCCCGAAGTTGATGCGTGCGGTCAGATGGCGCCGAGGAGGCCGTTGCCGCCGAGGAGGGTGCTGTCCTTCTGTGGGAAGCCGACGGACGAGGCAGTGATCATGCGGCTGCCCTTGGCGGTGGGCCCGTCGGTGCCGCCCGGGAGGACCCAGACTGCGCCGGTGAAGTTGTTCTCCTCCGCAGCGCTGATGAAGAGTTCCGGTTTGCCGTCGCTGTTGATGTCGCCGACGGCCACGGTGGTGCCGAACATGTCGTCGGTCTCGTCCGCGCCGGGGATGGAGGCGGTGTCCTGGGTGAAGGCGTAGGCGCCGCCGCCCAGAGCACCGGTGCGGCGGCCGGGGATGACCGTCACCTGCCCGGCCCTTGTCCTGCTGGTGTCCTCCATCGGCGAGCCGATCACGATGTCCGCCAGCCCGTCACGGTTCAGATCGGCCACCGCGAGGGCACCGCCGAAGGTGTCCCCCTTCTCGCTCGAGCCAGGGACACCCGGGGTGTTCTGGGTCAGCTGCACCGGTTTCGCGTCCCGCGCGATGCCCTGCGCCGAGCCGTACCAGAGGAGCACCCGTCCGCCGAGCGCGCCGTCGGCTCCAGCCCGGTCCGGCTCGTCCGGGTCTCCGACCACGAGATCGGCGAATCCGTCGCCGTTGATGTCCCCGGTGGCCGCGATCAGGCCGTTGCCCGTCTGCTGTGCGCCGCCGAGGACGGGGTAGACGTACACCTCGCCGCCGCTCAGACCGCCCAGCCGGAGGGTGACGACCACCTCGTGCGGGAAGCCCCCGTGGTGGAAATCGCCCAGCGCGACGCTTTGGACGGAAGCGGTGTCCCGGTTCTCCACGGCCTGGCCGTAGGTGCCGCGGCGGCTGAACGGCCCCGTGAAGCGCATCGACCCCTCGTACCCGGCCACCAGCACCTCGCTGCGCGCGCCGGAGCCGGTGCTCAGCGCTGCCACGTCGAGGCCGTAGTACTTGCCCGTCGTGGCCGCCGGCAGTCCGGTGCCGGATGTCAGCCCCGTCGTGCTGCCCCACAGGACCGTCACCGTGCCGGCGTCCTCGCCCTGCGTGGTGTCCTCGTACGGGGCGGAGACGACCAGGTCTGCATAGCCGTCCCGGTTCAGGTCGGCCGTCGCGGTGGCGGCGCCGAAACCGTCGTTCGGCTCGGCCGCTCCCGGCACCCCCACGGTGTTCTGCGTGATGGTCGCCCGCCGGGACGTGGACAGCCCCGACTTCGATCCGTAGAGCACGACGACCGCACCGGCCCCCTGCTTGCCGGCAACGTTCGCTCCCGGCGCGGGCAGCACGGCATCGCGGTAGCCGTCGCCGTTGAAGTCGCCGGGCACCGCCCCGTGCACGGCTGCCGCGGGCACGGCCACCATCAGCGGAGCGCCCACGACGACGGCGACCAGGAACGCTCCCGCTCTCCATCCGCCGTGCAGGCCATGTCTGTTCGCCATGAACCGGATTCCCTCCCACCCGACGCACCTGGCGTGCGCCGCAGTCAGGGCATCGTAAGGGCGCCCCCACGAAGCGACCGAAGCACCCCCGCAGGCCAAGACTCACCACCGACCGGAGAACCGCGCACACGGGCGGCGTGTCAGCCGCCGGACAACCGTCACAGCCGCGCCCGAACTGTTCGAGCTCGTGGACGCATTGCCGTGTGTGGACGGCCCGGCGCGAGCGCCGGTGCCCCTGACGTTGATGGCCGAGCACGGACCGCAGTGCCGTCGTCTACGGGGACCGAAGCTGTGAAGAGCCCCCGGACACGCTGCCACCGTCTCCCACCAGGTGCGTCCGCTAGCCTTGCCGCGGTCGCCAACTGGGGCTGCAGCGGAGCCGGGAGAGAAACATACGAGACCTTCGCGTCGCCACCTGGGTTCGACCGTCCGGTCGGCGGGTGCACGTACTGCACTCCGGAGTCGGAGCTGCGCGTTCTCGGCGGTGACCCTGCCGATGTGCCGGATGATCTCCTTGTGCACTTCATGCGTGAGGTCGCCAGCCATTGGGACGAGGACCAATACCCCGTCCTGTGGCGCCGCTTCATCCCTCGTGTGCTGCGCCGCTGGGGCCCGGACGGGGACGGCACCGAACCGTCGGATGAGATGGGGCGCCTCGGTCGCCACGGTGCCCGCCTCGCAGACTGGCCCGTGGCCGAGCGCACCGCGGTCGAGCGGGCCTTGAGGGCCCTGCTGCACATCGCTGTGACCGACGGCCGGCCGTACTGGGAGATCACCGGCCTGATCGAGGGAATCGCTCATGCGACGGGAGGCCTGGAGCCCTGGCTGGACCACATCGCCAGGTTCACCGGTCCCGAAGCGGACGCCGGCGTGGTCCGCCTTGCCTTCGGCTGGGCCACCGAACTCCTCTGGGATGAGCTCAAGTTCACCTGGTGGTACGACGGCGACCCACGGCTTGTCGCCGCCTGGCTGCCCATCGTGCGCACCCGCATCGCGGACTTCGCCGTGCGGCATCCCCGCTGCAAGAACTCATCCGACGCGCTGCTCGCGATCGACGCGCTCGAGGCCGGCGCCTGGGGACCCTGGCTTCGCCCCTACGACATGCGCTCACTCGGCGGACCTGCGCTCATCCACCAGGGATGAGGCGCTCCCTGACCCCCCGTGATCCGATGCGAGAACCTGCCCTGATGGGTCGCGTGAGACACCGGGCGAGGGTGCCGGATCCGGCGGCATGCCGACGGCTCGGCGAAGGGCATGTCCAGCTCTTGGCCGGGATGGTGCAGTCGATGATGATCTGCCACTCGGGGGCGTCCGGGCTGGTGGCTCGGGGCCCTTGGTGAACCGGCAGCCGTCCCGCCTGAACCGGCTCGGGAACCGTTCCCCCGGATCCTGCGTGACCTCTTGACGTGTTGTCGGCTGGTGGCGAGGGGACCGAGTGAGAGCGCGGACGATGGTGAGCGTGGCGGTATCGGCCTGTGTGGCGCTGGTGGCGTGCGCGTGCGGTCCGGAGAAATCGAAGGAGGACAAGGACGCGAAGCCTTCACAGGCGTCTTCGTCCGCTCGGACCGAGAAGCCGTCGGCCGAGCCGACCGGCGACCAGCCCGCGCCCAGGACGAAGGAGGGCGCGATCCATCGCTACGAGCAGTACCTCCACGCCCTGGGCCGTGAGGACATCGACACGGTCTGCGAAGTGGCCGGGCCCGCCGCGAAGAAGGCACAGGACCAGGGGCTCGGCCCGTGCACGTCGACATACACCGCCGTGTTCCAGATGATCTCGCCCGCGCAGAAGAAGGCCCTGCAAACCGCGACAGTCGACCCGCAGCGCATCGCCGTGCGCACGCCCACCAAGATCGAGATGCCGGTCGAAGCGGTCAGAGCCTCCGCCACCTTCTCCGAGAGCGACCTCGGCAGCTACACCCTGGAGTACCTCAAGAACAATTGGTACATCACCGACTGAACCCACGCGCCGTACGCGGAGCCGCCCGACGGACGGCTCCACGCGCACGCCACCCGGCGGCCGTTCGGCCGGCGCCCGCCGACGACCTTCAGCCCGCACCGTGTTGCCGGCTCTCTCCGCCCTCGTGTCCGGCCGCGCCCGGCGCACCCGGGCCGGCCGCCGCCAACCGCGAGGCTGGTGGTCGCCGATCACTGACACGAACCGGCACATCGCAGCAGGGGCGCCTCGCGGCGCGCTGCCACCAGCTGACCGGCACCTGGGTGAGGCTCTGCGTGAACGTATCTGTGTATCGGCGCAGTTCGCTCTCCGGCACGACCGGGCTGAGAGTGGGCACCCGGCGCGAGAGGGGCGCGCCGTCCGCAGTCCTCATCAGCGCGCCCGCCGGTCGTTCCGCGCCCTCGGCGACCCGAAACCCGCATCCCGCTGGGCCGGCGGATCGCCGAAGACGTGCAGGCGCTGTCGACGGTGCAGCTGGAAGCCGATACAACGGGCGTTCCTCGCGCGTCCGCTGGGGAACAGCAGCAAGGCTGAAGATCAATCTCAGTCGAAGCTGCAGAGGCGTGCGGTGACGTGGGCAGCGTCCATCAGGGTAGGCGCGATCGCTTCCACCGTGCGAGCCCGCCAGGGGTGAAGCCCGGTGTCCGCGACCACCGTGTTGAAGGCGCCCATCGCGGGTCCGCAGTGCACCGTGCAGTCCACCCGAAAGCGCTGGTCACCGCTGACCGCAAGGCGACCAGGGCTCGGGTAGACGACTCGGTCGGAGATCACGGCGAGCGGGTACAGGCCTGCCATCTCGGCCATGTTGAGCATTTTGCGGTGCATGTTGACCCGGGCTTTGCTGATGACGGCGGCGCGGATGTCGGGCCGCCAGGTCGGGCACTCCAGGGCGAGCCACCGCTCCCCGTCCTCGTAGTGCCGTCCCTGCGGGCGCTCGCGCAGCTTGCCCACGCCGCCCTTGACTGTGACCTTGATGGCGGCAAGGACTGCCGCCAGGGCGGGGTCGGCCTGCTTGTGCTGTTCCATCGCTGCCAGGAATGCTCCGAGAACGTCCCTCACCCGCGCTGCCCCCAGCCGTGCCCGCGGGCGCGGCTGGTGCTGTCGAACTCGTCCCCGGCGCCGGTGAAACCGGCAGCGTAGCCGCGCGGCAAGAGACCGCAGCCCCGCCCCGCCCGTCCGATGCGGGCCTGCCCCGGCCATGGCTGGGGACACCCCGAGCGCCGGTGCCGGATCAGCCGCGTCGCGCCGTTTTGGCGGGCGGGTGCAGCGCCCGCACGCCGACGTGCGTGGTGATGATGGGGATCCGTGAAACGCACCATTCCTCACCAGGACACATGGTTGTGGTGGCTCCTCAGAGGTTCCAGGACATCGTTCCGTCCCAGGTGACGAGGATGGCCAGGACCACTATGTCGGCCACGCCGAGTGCCAGGCCGAGCCATGCCCGGCCCGGCCTGCGCGTGCCGTGGGCGAGGGCGAGTGTGGCCATCACGATGGCGCACGGGCCGAGGAAGATGTTCCCCACCAGGAGTCCGGGGAGGCCGAGTACGAACGCGGCGGCGGCCAAGCTGTCGGCGTCGCCGTAGTCGCGCTTCTGCTTGTCGGTGGCGCTGATCCGTACGGTCTGTTCCTGGACGGTTAGAGACATGGTGTGTCCTTCAGAAACGTTGTCCGGCGCGGCGTTCGCAAATGATGAAGGCGGTCAGCCAGACGACGATCAGTGCTCCTGCTGCCAGGCTTGCAGGGACGGGGAGGTGGGCCACGGCGCCGACCATGACTCCGAGGAGGAGGAGCACGAAGACGATCAGCATGGTGTCTCCATCCGGTCGTGCACGGGGATCTCACTGGCCGACGGGGTCGAGGGGCTCTGATGACGTGTCGGTGCGACCTGGGGCCGCTGCCGGCTGCGGAGTGCGGCGGCCCGGGAGCCACCAGTTCCAGCGGCCCATGAGCCGCATCGTGGCGGGTACCACGATGAGTCGTACGACGGTCGCGTCGAGGAGGACGGCGGCGGCCAGGCCGAAGCCGAGCTGCTGGATGGGGACGATGCCGGCGAAGCCGAAGGATCCGAAGACCGCCACCATCAGCAGTGCCGCGCCCGAGATGAGGGGGGCGGTGCGGGTGAGGCCGCGGGCTACGGACGCGGTGTTGTCCCCCGTGCGTGTGTACTCCTCGCGGACCCGGTCCAGGAGGAAGACCTCGTAGTCCGTGGAAAGGCTGAACAGGAGCGTCAGCAGGACCACGGGCACGAAGTTCTGCAGGTAGTTGGTGTGCTCGAAGTGGAGCAGGCCGGTGCCGATGCCGTCCTGGAAGACCAGGACGAGGATGCCGTAGGTCGCCGCGATGGACAGCAGGTTCATCGCGATGGCTTTCAGCGGCAGCAGGAGCGACCGGAACGTCAGCAGCAGCACCAGGTAACCGGCGGCCAGCATCACCATGACGACGCTCGGCAGTCCGCTCTGGATGCGGTCATCGCCATCGGTGCCCACCGCGGTCTCACCGCCAACAGCGACGTTGTAGGAGGAGGGGAGCCTGGCGGCCTCGTCGTGGACGCGGTCCAGGAGGCTGCGGGCCTCGTCGCTGGATGCGTTGACGTTGGGGATCACCTCGAAGACGATGCGGCGGTTGCCGTCCGCGACGTAGTGCCGGACCGTGTCCTGTGCGTCCCTGGGTAGCCGGTCCATGGCGGGGCCGGTGAGGGCCGTGAAGGGAGCCTGGGGTGCGGCGGCCTTCAGGACCGGCAACGGGGACTGGACGCCGGCGACGTGGGGCAGGTGCTCCAGACGGGTGCTGAAGTCCACGAGGCTGCCGGTCCCGTCGAGCTTGTCCAAGGGCTTCGGTGTGGTGATGACGGCCTGGATCGGAGACGTCGTGCCGATACCGAAGGTGTCCCGCACGTGTTCGTAGCCCACGCGGACCGGTGAGGACTGCGGGAGGATCCGTGCATCGGGAGAGAAGGTGCGCAGCCAGGTGGCCGGGACGGCCAGCGCGAGCAGGGCGACGGCTCCCACCACGAGGAAGACCACGGGACGGGCCATGACCCTCAGCGCCAGGCGGTACCAGCGGCTGGCCTCCTCCCCTGCCGCGTTCCCCCCGCGGCCCTGGAGGCGCTCCCGCAGCCCCTTCGGCAGCCGCACGCGGCCGGCGTTGATCCTGTGTCCCACCATGTGCAGCAGGACAGGGAGGAAGAAGATCGCCGTGAGCACGGAGAAGGCGACGACGAGAACGGCGCCGACGGCGATGGAGAAGATGACGTTCAGGTCGATGAGGAACAGCGTGCACATCGCCAGGAGGACGGTCACGCCGGAGGCGATGACGGTGTGCCCGGCCCTGCGCAACGTGGCCGCGACGGCGGCCTCGACACTGTCTCCCTTGGCCAGTTGCTCCCTGAACCTCGTGATCATGAACAGGGAGTAGTCGACTCCCACGCCGAGCCCGAGCATCGTGGCGGTGTTCTGGGCGAAGATCGACAGGTCGTGGTGCTGCGCGTACGGCTCGATCACGCCGAGCGTGAAGACGATCGCCGAGACGCCCACCGTGAGGGCGACCAGGGACGCGGTGACGCTGCGGAACAGCAGCAGCAGGATCAGGATGATCAGCGGCAAGGTGATCATCTCTGCCTTGGCCAGGCTCTGCTGGCTGAGGACGTTGGTCTCTCCCCAGAACGAGGCCTCGCCCACCAGGGACACCTCGAGACCCTGGCCGCTGTAGCGGTCGTAGAGGTCTTGCTGGATATGGGGTAACTCGCGGCGGGCGACGCCGTCCTCGAGGTTCATGGCCATGGCGGCGATGACCGTACGGTGGTCGTTTCCCGTGTAGGGGGCTCGGTCGCCGGGCTGGACGGTGGTCCAGCCGAGCATGTCGGAGACCTTCAGGTCGTGGTCGTCCCTGACGGCGACGGCGACTCGGCGGACCCGCTGCTCGAAGCGCGGGTCGTCGTCCTTGTAGCGCTTGTCGTGGATGACGAGGGTCGCCGTGGTCTCCCCGCGGGCCACGAAGCCGTGCTGGAGCTGGTGCAGTGCGGTGGTCGACTCGGTGCCCGGCGGGTACCAGCCGCCGCCGCTGAGGACCTTGGCGACGTTCATCGCTCCCATGCCTGCCACGACGAGGGCGACCAGCCATAACGCGAGGAGCGGCCAGCGGCCTCGCCGGATCACGCGGGACGCACGCCCTGCAAGGTCGTCGTCGGCCGGTGGGGCGGTGGATCGTGGCTGCATGAACGGGCCCCCAGTGTGGAGAACTCGGTTGAAAGCCTGAATAATGACTGGAGCGGAGTTGCTCACCGACTTCGAGTCGGTGACCGACTCTCAGTCGGTTATTATTCTCGGGAGACCGCATGGCAGTCAAGTCACGACGTGAGGAATACGCTGCGCTCACCCGCGCGGCGCTAGTGGAGGCGGCCGCGGACCTCTTCGTGAGGGACGGGTTCGACGTCACGTCCGTCGATGACATCGCGTCTGCGGCACGCGTCAGCAAGGGCGCCGTCTACCATCACTTCCCGGACAAGAAGGCCATCTTCGACGAGGTGTTCCGCGTCAGCCAGAAGGAGATCGTCGCCGGCGTCGAGGACGACATCGCGGCCGGGCTCAAGGGCGCCGACCGGCAACCCCAACTCGCTGCGGTCAAGGCCGTCCAGGGCTTCCTCGACAGCTACGTCAAGGACGAGCGCAAAAGGTCGCTCCTGAAGCAGTCCGCCGGTGTGCTCGGTGTGCAGCGTTGCCGAGCGATCGACGACGACCTGGCCCTCCCCCTCGTCATCGGCCTCCTGGAGGAACTCGCCGACCGGGGAGAACTCCAGGACGTCTCGATCAAGACGGCCGCCTCCGTCATCTTCGGCACGCTGTGCGAGGCAGCGACCTCGCTGGCCATTGCCGACGATCCCGAGCAGGCCGGCCACGAAGCGACACAGGTCGTGATCTACATGCTGCTGGGGCTCGTGACGTCCTCCACGTCCTGAAGGACGTGGATTCCCTTATGAGGGGGTCCGGCCGGTCGCCCGGCTTAACGGTTCCTGCTTCGCGGACTGGCTGGTGCCGAGGTCTCCACAGGCTGACACGGCATGCCCTGCCGCGTGTTTGATGTTCTTCGCCGCGTTCACGTCGGCATGCTCGCGGTGTCCACACCCTGCGGCTTTGCACCGGAACACCGCTTGACTCTCACGGTTGTTCTCGGTGACGAAGCCGCAGGCGGAACACCGCTGCGAGGTGTACGCAGGATTGACCTTCACCACGCGCGTGCCCGTGTACCGGGCCGCATTGACGAGGGCGACTTCGAGGCGGTGCCATCCCTTGTCGAGGATGGCCCGGTTCATCCCCCGCTTCAGCGCGGCCCGGCGGCCCGGCAAGCATGCCGGCCGCGGAGGCGGACATGTTCTTGATCCGCAGGTCTTCGAGGACGACCAGAGCATTCTTTGCCACGATCCGGGCGGCGGACTGCGCACAGAAGTCCGTTCGCCTGTCGGTGACCCGGGACATGATCCGTCCCATGGCCGCGATGGTCTTGGCCCGGTTGGCGCTGCCTCGCTGGCTGCGGGCGAGCTTGTGCTGGAGCCGCCGGTAGCGGACGGCCTCGCCAGGAGTGATGAACGAGCGGTCGTGGAAGTCGCCATCGCTGGTGACGGCCGCGGTCTTCACGCCGCGGTCGATCCCCACCGCCGTATCCGGCATCGCATGCCGCTTGGGGGTGACCATGCTGTCGTCCACGAGGAATGACACGAACCAGCTCAAGCCGGTACCTGCGACCGGACAGCATGAAACACCCCCTCCACCTGACCTGATCAACCTAGCCGAGGCCACTGACAACGCAGTGAACTCCGCTGCTGCGCGGCTCCGCTGCAAGGATGAGCTAACCCCCAGCTGAAGCAGGGGGTCTGCGCTCAAGAGCGACGGATCACAACCGGAGCAAGCCCCTAGCTGACCTCCTCGACCGTGGCGACCACGTGGAACGGTGGTGCCCCGGTCCCGGTGATGCGGTAGCGGCCCCACAGGTCGGGCTCGGCGAGCTGGCCGTCGACGGAGCCCGTCGGAGTGGTCAGCCTGCACGGGGCCTTGGCGCGATTGCCGACCGCTTCTTTCAGGGCGTCGTGTGTGCCGACGCGGCCGTACCAGTGGTAGTGGCCGTCGATGGGCTGGAAGTAGCCTGCGAGCCTGACCTCGACGGGGTGCTCGACGCCGTCCAGAGTGATCGTGGCCGGCCCGGCATAGCCGTCGTCGTCTTCGTGGTGTGCCATGTCAGCTCCCGAGGAATCCGGCCTTGGCCCAGATCTTCTCGCTGGCTCCCCCGATCACGCCGATGGACTTGTAGTAGCCCGTGATCCGTTTCGCGGCCCAGCTGAAGGTCTCCCGCACGTGCGGGTTGGCCATGGCCTCCTTGCGGACGCTGTCGGGCAGGCCGGCCCGCTTGTACATCATCGGGTTGAAGAACTCCGTGGCGAACGTCTGGATCGACAGGGCCAGCATCATGCGCAGAGAGCTCAACTGCACCTTGTTGAGCGTCGGGACGAACCGCTCCAGCTCGCTGCGGGCGAAGCTGATGTGGCGGGCTTCCTCCACGACGTGGATGCGGGACATGGTGCGCACGAGCGGCTGGACGGTCTCGTCCCCGGCGACCTCTCGCTGCACGTGGTCGAAGATCTCCTCGGTGAGCAGCAGCAGGGCCCACAGTCCGGCTACGGGAACGGTCGCCTTGAGCAGGCGCCCGCTCTCGCGGATCTTCCAGGGTGTCTTGTAGACCTCGCTGCCGATCCGCTCGACCACGTTCGCAAACATGATCATGTGCCGCACCTCGTCGGCTATCTCGACGAGGGCGAACTGCACCTGTGCGGACGCCACGCTTTTGTCGTAGACGTAGCGGGAGACCATGTGGAGCAGCATGTACTCGGTCCACACCCCGAGCCCGATGGACGACGCCATTTCCTCACGGGAGAGGATGATCTTCTGCTCGGTCGTCAGCTTGTCCCATGTCCTGGTCCCGTACAGGGTGCAGCGCTTCTCCGGGAGGAACCACTTGCCCTCTTCGAGGGGTGCGTCCCAGTCGATGTCGAGGCGCGGGTCGTAGGAGTGCCGGCTGGAGGCAACCAGCAGTTGGCGGGCCTTCTTGGTCTGCTTCGCGAGCGGGTCGGCGATGGTGTCGGACACGCGTTTACCTTTCTGTGGGGAGGGGCGAGGGCTTGCCGGTCGTCCGCCTGCCGGAGCGTGCGAGGACCGACAGCTCGCGCAGGCCGCCGAGGAGTGTGAACGGCCACTGGGCCGCTGTCGTCCACCGGCTGCCGGCGCGCCGTATCTCGTGGTGGACGTTGACCACCACGTTGCGGCGCACCGGCTGCCCGGCGAGGATCTCGGCTGTCATCCGGGCGCTGAGCGCGCCGAACAGCAGGGATGCGTAGACGAGTTGCGGGACGCTGTAGTCGGTCTCGCCCAGGTGTTCACGCGCGTTGCGCAGCATCTCCAGGGGGACGAAGCGCAGCGGCATGACCTTGAGGAGCAGGGACCACACCATTGCCTCGTCGACCGAGGCCGCAGTGATCTTCCCGTCGAAGGGCCGGCTTGCGGCCTTGCGGTAGTCGTAGAAGCGGATGTACTGGGTGCCGGCCATGTCGTACCCGGACAGTACGGGCCGGTGGTGCTGTGCCGCCGCTTCGTGGAGGCGGAACTTGGACTGCCAGCCGGACCGCTCGGTGACGTCGACGCCGTCGATGATCAGGGAGCAGCCACCGGCCAGTTCGGCCGCGTTGCCCGGTGTGACGCCCTGAGTCACCACCTCCACACGGGCGTGCGGATTGATCGACACGATGCGTTCGGCGGCGACCTCGGCCTTGTGCCGGCCGAGATCGTCGACGGTCGCGTGCTGCCGGTTGAGATTGTTCAGTTCGAACGCGCCCACGTCGGCCAGGACGAAGTCCTGCACCCCGATGCGGGTCAGGGGCTCCACCGCGGCGCCTCCGGTCGAACCGCAGCCGGCTATCAGGATCCGGGCGCTCGACAGTGCCTGCTGTGCCTGGTCCGTGATGAAGCCGCGGTTGCGTTCGGTGAGCTCCGTGTAGAAGTCCTGTCGGGCCGTGCCGGTCATGCCGCCGCCTCTTCGTCGCGGCCCTCGGGCGCGTAGATGTACTGGACGGTGCCGGACAGCTCGGCCATGACGCCACGGAGCCCTCGTATCGGTGACTCGTCGGCCAGGGCCCGTTCGATCGCCGTCACGCGCTCGGCCACTCCGTCCGCGTCCGGAATCCGTGCGTAGAAGGGGAGGACCTTCTCGCCCGTGTTGTATCGCGGGTGCAGCACGTCCTGCTGGGACAGTTTCGGGTTGGTGCCCTGGACCAGCCGGACGGTGAGGCCGAGCAGGACCAGGTGGCGCAGGGCGATGTGTTCTTCCACGTCGCCGATGAGCAGTTTGAGCCCGGGGTGCTCCGTCTGGACGGCTTTGCTGATGCCGGCGAGCAGTTCGAGCGTGATAGCGAGGTGTGTCTGCCGGTCGGTGACGGAGTGCGCGTGGACGAGCCGTTTCACTTCCCGGATCTGGTGGGTGGTCAGGGTGTAAGGGTCGTCCATCAGCTTCTGCAGCTGGATGCCGTGCACCTGCTCCGACGGGAACAGCAGGCGTGCCGGGTCGGTCAGCAGCCGTGGTTTCGTGTCCTGGCTGTGGGCCAGCGCCACGTAGCCGACGATCCGTCCGCTGCCGGTGTGGGTGGTGACGACGTGGATGTCGCGACGGTGCATCGCCTGGATGGGCTCGCAGAACAGCGAGCGGTCGAAGACGAGTTTCTGGCTGGCGAATCCGGCATTCAGGTACTCCGCGAGGCGGAAGCCGGCCAGACCCAGGAGGTAGCGCTCGGGAATGGACTCGGAGTATGCCACCAAGGTGGTCAGGCCCCGGGCCTGGTCGAACTGGTGGAGTGCCGCACCGTTCTTGCGTAGTTCGTCGGCCAGGCGGCCGAAGCTCAGTCGGCTGTTGAGGCGTAATATGTCTTCGATGTAACGGTCTTGGACCCGGGTGGCCGGGGTGCCGTTCGCCTCGTCGACCGGCAGGCCTCTCGGCACGCTCCACGGACGGAGCGTCGGCGCGGGTCCGGCCGCGATCCGAGGTGTGTCCATCTGGTTCCCCCCTTGTTTTACTGCGGTACTTCTTCTGCTGCGGTGGTTTCCGGGCCGTGTCAGAAGTCGTCTTCCGCGTACAGCGATTCGGTGATGGCAAGCGCGAGGACCTCAGGCGTGCCCTCGTAGATGCGGGCGCCCAGGGAGTCCCGGAGGAGCTTCTCCATGCCGTTCTCACGGAGATAGCCGCGGGCGCCCATCAGCGACATGGCCTCCTGTGCCACCTCGATGGAGACCTGGTCGGCGAAGAGCTTGGCCGCGGCCGGCTGGAACACCGGGGCGGGGATCTCGCTGTCCGCGGCCTGGGCGGCGCTGAGGTACATCAGACGAGACGCCTCGATCTTGGTGGCCATCTCGGCGAGTTTGCGCGCGGTGAACTGGTGCTTGTAGAGGGGGACACCGCCCTGCACCCGTTCCTCGCACCACTTCTTGGCGATGTCGAACGCCCCGCGGGCGACACCGGTGGACAGAGCCGCGACGGTCGCGCGAGCCATGTTCATCTGCTGGATGTTGATGTGCACGCCGTTGCCCTCGCCGCCGACCATGTTCTCGGCGGGGACGCGCACGTCCTCGAAGACCAGCTCGCTGCCCAGGCAGGTGCGGTAGCCCATCTTGTCGGCCACGGGGCCACGTACGATGCCCGGCGTGTCCAGCGGAACGATGAAGGCGGTCATGCCGGTGGCGCCCGGGTGGCCTTCGATGTTGGCGTAGACGGAGGCGAACTCGGCGACCTTGGCGTTGGTGATGAACCGCTTCCGGCCATTGAGGACGTACACGTCGCCGTCCCTGCGGGCCTGCATGACGTCGCGGGCGTGCTCGGCGTTCTCGGGGATGAGCAGGTCGCAGCCGGCCTGGTCCTCGGTGATGGCGTTGCAGGCCAGGACAGGTTCGTCACCGGAGAACAGCGGCAGGAAGCGGGACATCAGGGACGGATCGCTGGAGAGCAGGATCGGCGCCTGCCCGAGCAGCGTGGCACCGAAGATCAGCGCCGTGCCGGCGCAGGCGGCGGCGATCTCCTCCAGGGCGACGGCGACGCCGAGGACGCCGAGGCCGAGACCGCCGTACTCCTTGGGAACGACGAGCCGCATCAGGTCGGCCTCGTGCCCCTTGCGGACCAGTTCCCAGTCGAAGTCGTCAGCGGCCGCACGGTCGTTCTCGGCCACGCGCGGCCGTACCTCCTTGTCCACGAACTCGCGGACGCGCAGACGGAACTCCTGGATTTCGAGCGGCTCGGTGAGGAAATCGACGGGCTCGGTGGTGGTGGTGTTACTCATGACGTGTTGAGGATCCTTTCGGGAACACACGCTCTGACAGTGCTGTGACGCGGGAGGCGCAGGTCAGACGGGCAGCCCCGCGCCGCGGGCGATCTCCGGGTACCGGTCGAACGCGGGCTGCAACAGGGGTACGAACTCAAGGACCCTGGCGACACTGCCCTTGATGCGGACCTTTCCGGTGGCGAGGGCGACGGGCATCAGAAGCCTGCCGAGCCACAGGGAGTGGGCGGTGTCGCAGCTCATCTTGATACGGATGGCCGCCGGCTTCTCGGGAGCGCCCTGATGGACGCCGTCGGGGGTGACGTACAACTCGAGGTCGGGCTTCGTCTGGATCAGGTGCAGCGTGATTCCGGCCTCGCGCATCCGCTCGGTGAACGTCTCGTCCTTGAGCAGGATGCTGAAGAGATCCGTGAAAATACGGATTGCGGTGTCGCTGGACTCGAAAACGGCCATGCCAGGCCCCTTCATTCGGGTGTGGATTCGGGTGTGGATTCGCGTGCGGGCGCACTGGGGCGCACGGCAGTGCCCGAACACGGCAGTGCATCGAAATGCTGTGGTTTTCGAAGCACGGCAGTGCCGGTAATCGCCTGTGGTGGACTATCCGCGCATGCTGCGTACTCGCGTATCGGCATACCGCCCGGGGTACCGGGCGTCATCGATCGCGCGCTGCGGCGTCAGACCTGCGTCACGCCGGGTGAAATGGGATTCATCGCCCTGTTGTTGTGGTTCTCCGGGCCGACAGGCCCGACTCGTCCGTCGTTCTCACAGGTCGAACTCGCTCAACGAACATCAGCAGCACCCCCCGTGCTCCCCGTCTGTTGCGCACCAACCCCACGGCATCGACGACGCGACGGCGTAAGGCCTTGGAGTCATCATCTCGGGCTTAGTCAGCCCGTTGCCTACTAAAGTTTGTTATCCGACTCCAAGTCGGTGTGAATCGACTCTCGCAGAGCCACTACATCAGCGTCAAGTGATTCCATCCCGCGCGTGGCGCGTCCCGAGCCACTGAAGAGCTGAGGCGACCTCGGCAGTGTGGACACTCCGAAATCGGATCTTGTGGGTCCGAGGAAAGGTGTCCTGGTGAGACGGAAGTCCCCGTATCCGGCGGAGTTCAGGAACGATGCCGTCGCGCTGTACCGCGCGGCAGGTGGGAAGCGCACGTACGCGGCGGTCACGGTGGAGGTCGGGGTGACCGGCGAGACGCTGTGGAGCTGGGTGCACCAGGCCGATAAGGCGGCGGGCCGCGGCCACGATCAGGCGCACGGAGAGAGCCGGGATGATGAGCAACTGGCCCGGCTGCGGGCCGAGATCGGCCGGCTGCGAAGGGCGGAGTCCAGCATGCCCTCGCCGCCGCGGAGCAGCAGACGCGCGGCCGACGGCAGCTTCCTCACTCCCAGCGGCCGGCACTCCAGGCACCCGCAGCACCAGTGGACGGATACAAGGGGGAACTGAAGCTCCGCGAGGGCCAGGCGCAGCGCAGCGCAGTGCCCGGCCCGTCAGCCCCGACGACGCCCGCGAAGCGCTCGCCGACACGACGCCCTTCCGGGCCTGCGAGTACTGCCCGTTGACGTCCTCCACGTCCTGAAGTACGTGGATTCCCTTGCGTGTTTGCGGGCTCCCGCTGCATGCCGGTGGGCCCGCATGATCGCGGAGCCCACCGACACGGCCCGGTTGAGGTCCTCGACTGCGTCGGCCGAGATACCGACGCCGGAGGAGAACTCAGCAGTCTTCCTGCAGGGTGTACTCAGATGCTGGGTCGCCGGGGCTCAGACCCGCTCACAGAACGGTGACGGTCGTCTCCTTGGCGTAGCTGAACCCGTCGTTGTCGAAGTAGAAGACGGTGACCTCGACCTTGTCTCCCTTGACGAAATACGAGCCCTGGGCCGGGCGCATGGGCACCTGGGCGACATGGCTGTCGGCGTCACAGACGAGCTTGTCCTTCTTGATGGTGCCGGCGGCGATCCCCTCGGGATGGCTGCCTGTGCCGAGGGTCCTGGCGTTGGCCACGAGCTCGTGGTCCAGGCCAGGGTCGCAGGAGTACGTGACCTTCACCTGCACGATCGGCTTCTGGAACGACACCTTGTCGATGGTCAGCACATTGGCCTTCGCCGCAGCCATAGGAGCCGCCGCGAGGACACCCGCACCAGCCATCAGGGCAGCAGCCGCGGTCCCGGCAAGGCGTCGCCGGATACTGGTCGACTTCATCGGTTCCCTTTCTCCCCCCTGCGCAGTCACCCTGGTCCGAGGCGTGGAGACGACTCCGACCAGGTCGGCGACTGCAACAGTCGATTTTCCATGTGAGATGGAGTTGTCCGGGGCGGCGTTCCACGTCGGTGCGGCCGGCATCGACAACACCCTCGCTGGGTGGCCGCGGCGGCGATGCTGGTGCTGGTGCGGTGCCAGGTGGGAAGGGTTCGCTGTCTGACCTCGCCATGGGAGGTCACACGTCGGACGACGGGGAAGCGGGCCACGGGACGGTGGTCTCGGCTGCGGCCTCGTAGTCGACGCCGGGAACGTTCCAGCCGTAGAGCCGGCCGACCTGGTCGCGGAACCAATCGGTGTCCGCGCTGGTGGCAATGGTGTCGGCGTCGACCTGGTCCCATGTGGCGCGGACGGCGGCCTGAACCCCGGGATTCATCTCCCAGTGGTCCAGCCGGATGCGGTTCTGGTCGTCCAGGTCGAGTTCGGTGTCACCGGTGAGCTGGTTCCACAGGGCCGCCGTCTGGTCGACGGTGGTCTGCCAGCTGTCACCGGTGACGCGGTGAAGAATGCTGGTGTAGAGCGCGATGCTCGGGATGGCGGTGGAGGCCTGGGTGACGGCGGCGCCCGCGACGACGGTGTAGGCGTGGCCTGTGTCCTTGAGCTGGGTGTTGATGGCGTGGGCGGTGTCTTCGAGGTGCTGCTTGGCGGCGCCGATGGTTCCGGCCCGGTAGATGGGGGCGGTGATGTCGGATCCGACATAGGACAGGGCGATGGTCTGGAAGCCGTCGGCGAGCAGGTCTTTGGACTGCAGGGCGTCGATCCACATCTGCCAGTCGGCGCCGCCCATCACCTGCACGGTCGCGTCGCGCTCGGCCTCGTCCGCGGCCTGCAGGTGCAACTCGCCGATCTGCGGGACGCCGTCCTCGAACACGAGGGTTTTGGCCCGGTAGTCGGTGCCGAGCGGCTTGATGACGGAGTGGTGGACGTCGCCGGTCAGCGGGTCCGTGCGACGCGGGGCCGCGATGCTGTAGATGAGCAGGTCGATCTTGCCGAAGCGGGCGGCGAGTTGGGCGGTGGCCTCGTCCTTGACGCCATCGGAGAAGGCGTCGCCGTTGAGGAAGGTGAAGTCGGCGCCGGCCTCGGCGGCGAGTTCGGCGGTCCGCACGGTGCGGTACCAGCCCGCGCTGGCGGTGCGGCGCTCGGTCGCGGTGGATTCGAAGGCGATGCCGAGTCCGCGCATCCGGTGGGCGCCCAGGCCGACAAGGGTCGCGGCCAGTCCGTAGCCGGCGCTGGAGCCGATGACGAGGGCGACCGGGCCGGGCCCCTCGCCGGCAGGGTCCGGTGTCCGCTGCCACATGCGGTCGACCGCCGCTGTGCAGCCGCTCGGATGGCTGTTGACGTAGAGGTAGCCGCGGTTGCCGGGCTTGATCTCGCGGAGGCTCACTCGTGGGGTCCTTCGGTGGTGGGGATCGTGGTCGCCGCGGCAGTGAGCGGTTCCACGCAGCGGCGGACGTCGTCGACGGTTTCCGGCTGGCCGGTGGCCTCGTCGGGGATGACGAGGCCGAACGTGCTCTCCAGGGCGGTGACCAGGTGAGGCTTTCTATGCCGCGGGTATCGCTCCGGATGGGCCCTGCTCACATCCTCGTT
>NZ_JBEXYL010000110.1:0-25801 GCF_040630895.1 Streptomyces sp. NPDC005728 | reverse complement strand
AGCTCGCTGGGCTCATAACCCAGAGGTCGCAGGTTCAAATCCTGTCCCCGCTACTCAGGTCGAAGGCCCGGATCCTTACAGGGATCCGGGCCTTCGTGGTGTGCGAACTCATGTACAGACGGGAGGGACGGCCGTGCCGCCGTGGGGAGTTGGGGGATCTGTGTTTGACTTATCTCTCTGTGGGCATGTCGACAAAACGCTGAAGTGACCTCACGGGCTGCGGTATACCGGGTGTACCCAGGTTGCAGGTGGTGCGACGATGGACGTTATGGGGGACAAGGCAACTCTGTTCGAGACAGGGCGATTTGTGCAGCCTCCGGATGAGGAGCCGACGCGGGACGAGATGGGCGACATGGGGGAAGCCGCCGAGGAGGTACGCCTCCAGCTCGCCGCGGAGACCGGCGACGCCGAGGCGACGAGCGTCCTCGGAGCCATGCTGCTGCGCCGTGGTGACCTCGACGGAGCCGAACCTCATCTGCGTGCGGCCACCGCGGCCGGGGACCGGGCCGCCGCCAACAACCTGGGTGTCCTCCTGCACCAGCGCGGCTACGCCGAGGACGCCGCCGGCTGGTGGCGGATCGCCGCCGTCGCCGGCTCGGCCGCCGCCGCGCACGCGCTCGGCCGGCACCACCGCGAACGCGGGGACGAGCCCGCCGCCGAGTACTGGCTGCGTCAGTCCGCCGAGCAGGGCCATGCACTGGGCGCGTACGCGCTCGCCGACCTGCTGGAGCACCGTGGGGACGCCGGCGCCGAGCACTGGATGCGGGCTGCAGCCGAACGCGGACACCGGGAGGCCGCCTACCGGCTGGCGCGCGCGCTCGACCGCAGGGCCGCACAGGAAGACGAGGCCGCCCCTGACAACGCTGTCGAGGAGATCGAGCAGTGGTACCGGCAGGCCGCCGCACGCGGCCACCGGCGGGCCGCGCTGCACCTCGGGGCGATCCTGGAGAGGCGCGGAGAGCTGAAGGAGGCCGGGCGCTGGTACCTGACCTCTGCCAAGGACGGGGAGGCGCGGGCCGCCTGCGCGCTCGGGTTCCTGCTGCGGGACGCCGGGGACACCGAGAGCGCGGCCGTGTGGTGGCTCAGGGCCGCCCAGGACGGCGACGGCAACGCGGCCAACGCGCTGGGCGCACTGCACGCCGAGCGCGGGGAGACGCAGACCGCCGAGCGCTGGTACCGGGCGGCGCTGGACGCCGGGGACGACAACGGGGCCTACAACCTCGGGCTGCTCTGCGCCGAGCAGGGGCGGACCGCGCAGGCCGAGCAGTGGTACCGGCGCGCGGCCTACGCCGGGCACCGTGAGGCGGCGAACGCGCTGGCCATCCTGCTGCTCCAGGGCGGCGACACGAGCGGGGCCGAGCCGTGGTTCTCCAAGGCGGCCGAGGCCGGGAGCGTGGACGCCGCGTTCAACCTCGGCATCCTGCACGCCGGGCGGGCCACCAAGGAGGACGCCAGGGCCGCGCTGCGCTGGTACGAGCGGGCTGCCGCCGCCGGGCACACCGAGGCCGCGCTCCAGGTCGGGATCGCGCGGCTGCGCGAGGGGGACGAACAGGACGCCGAGCGGCATCTGCGGTGCGCCGCCGGCGGCGGTAGCGCGGAGGCGGCGTACCGGCTGGCCGCCGTGCTGGACGCGCGGCGGCCGCCCGAGCCCGCCCACGAGCTGGGCGAGGTGGTGCACGAGAAGACCGAGTGTGAGGAGTGGTACGAGCGGGCGGCCTCCCAGGGGCATCGGCGTGCGCAGGTGCGCGTGGGCATGCTCGCGGCCGCCCGGGGCGACGTGGTCGAGGCGGCCCGGTGGTACCGGGCCGCGGCGGAGGCCGGGTCGCGCAACGGGGCGTTCAACCTGGGGCTGCTGCTGGCCCGGGAGGGCAGCGAGCCGGAGGCGGCCGTGTGGTGGACACGGGCCGCCGACGCGGGGCACGGCCGGGCGGCGCTTCGGCTGGCCCTCGTCTACGCGCGTCGCGGAGAGCTGGCGGAGGGGCAGAAGTGGGCCGACCGGGCGGTGGCCCTCGGGCCGGCGGAGGTCGCCGAGCGGGCGGGGCGGTTGCGGGACGCACTGCGGGAGGAACTGTCGGCGTGACCCCGGCCACGCGCCCGGCAACGGATTTGCCTTGGTGCACCTCCCTCACGTAATGTCGTGTTCACCGACGCGGGGTGGAGCAGCTCGGTAGCTCGCTGGGCTCATAACCCAGAGGTCGCAGGTTCAAATCCTGTCCCCGCTACTGAAGGTCTAGGGCCGGAATCCAGAGATGGATTCCGGCCCTAGGTGTGTTCACGAGCAAAACGCAAAACCGGGTGTGCTCACGAGCAGAACCAGCTGGGTTCACCAGCAAGAAAAAAGGGGGCTTGCGCCCCCTGTGTCACGCGCCCGCGCAGTTCGGGCACAGTCCCCGGTACGTCACCTCGACGTCCGACACCGTGAAGCCGAAGCGCTCCGTGTCGGGGAGATCGGCGAGCGGGTTGCCCGTGGGGTGCACGTCACGGATCGAGCCGCACTGGGCGCAGACCAGGTGGTGGTGCGGCCGGTGCGCGTTCGGGTCGTACCGCTTGGCGCGCTTGTCCGTGCTCACCTCGAGCACCTCGCCGAGGGAGACCAGCTCGCCCAGCGTGTTGTAGACGGTCGCCCGGGAGATCTCGGGCAGCTTCGCGACGGCCCGCGCGTGGACCTCGTCGGCCGTCAGATGGACGTGCTCGCCGTCGAGAACCTCGGCCACGACGCGCCGCTGCGCGGTCATCCGCCATCCGCGTCCGCGCAGCCGTTCCAGAAGGTCACTCATGGAGACCAGCCTAACAGCAACAGACCAGGTTGCGAATAGGTGTGACTTTGGAACATTATTTGAATTGGATTTAGTCCAATGTAGGATCTGGACTTGCTTTGGCCATGGGACAGGATCGGTCAGCAATGACGCAGGAGGCGCACGTGACGCAGGGACCGCTCACCACGGAGGCCGGTGCTCCGGTGGCCGACAATCAGAACAGCGAGACCGCCGGCGTCGGCGGCCCGGTGCTCGTGCAGGGCCAGCTGCTCCTGGAGAAGCTGGCCCACTTCAACCGTGAGCGCATCCCCGAGCGGGTGGTGCACGCCCGTGGCGCCGGTGCCTACGGCACCTTCACGGTGACCGCCGACGTCACGCCGTACACGCGTGCCGCGTTCCTCTCCGAGGCCGGCAGGCAGACCGAGGTCTTCCTCCGCTTCTCGACCGTGGCCGGCAACCTGGGGGCCGCGGACGCCGTCCGCGACCCGCGCGGCTTCGCGCTGAAGTTCTACACCGAGGAGGGCAACTACGACCTCGTCGGCAACAACACCCCGGTGTTCTTCATCCGGGACGCGATCAAGTTCCCCGACTTCATCCACACCCAGAAGCGCGACCCGTACACGGGCAGCCAGGAAGCGGACAACGTCTGGGACTTCTGGGGCCTGTCGCCCGAGGCCACGCACCAGGTGACCTGGCTGTTCGGCGACCGCGGCATCCCGGCGTCGTACCGCCACATGGACGGCTTCGGCTCGCACACCTTCCAGTGGACCAACGAGGCCGGCGAGGTCTTCTGGGTCAAGTACCACTTCAAGACCGACCAGGGGATCAAGAACCTCACCGCCGAGGAGGCCGGGATCCTCGCAGGTCAGGACCCCGACTCCCACCAGCGCGACCTGCGTGAGGCGATCGAGCGCGGCGAGTTCCCGAGCTGGACGGTGGGCGTGCAGATCATGCCGGCCGCGGACGCGGCGACGTACCGCTTCAACCCGTTCGACCTGACCAAGGTGTGGCCGCACGCGGACCACCCGGTCATCGAGATCGGAAAGCTGGAGCTGAACCGCAACCCGCAGAACATCTTCGCCGAGGTCGAGCAGTCGGTCTTCTCGCCCGCGCACTTCGTCCCGGGCATCGGCCCCTCGCCCGACAAGATGCTCCAGGGTCGCCTCTTCGCGTACGGCGACGCGCACCGCTACCGCGTCGGCATCAACGCCGACCACCTGCCGGTGAACCGCCCGCACGCCACCGAGGCGCGCACCCACTCCCGTGACGGCTTCCTCTACGACGGCCGGCACGGCGGCGCGAAGAACTACGAGCCGAACAGCTTCGGCGGCCCCGCCCAGACGGACCGGCCACTGTGGCAGTCCACCTCCGTCAGTGGTGTCACGGGCAACCACCCCACCCCCGCGCACGCCGAGGACGACGACTTCGTACAGGCGGGCAACCTCTACCGGCTGATGGGCGAGGACGAGCAGGAGCGCCTGATCGCCAACCTCGCGGGCTCGATCGCGGGCGTCTCCCGTGACGACATCGCCGAGCGCGCGATCAGCAACTTCCGCGCCGCGGACGACGACTTCGGCAAGCGGCTGGAGGCCGCGGTCCAGGCCCTGCGCGGCTGATCACCAGTACTGGACCGCTTGTCGTGGCGGCGGGCCGGTTCCCCCGGGGACCGGCCCGCTCGCATGTCCGGGGCCGGTGCGCGGCCGCGCACCGGTGGGCGATCCGGTGGTCTGCGTGAGGAACCCGCCGGGCTGGCGCCGTGTCCTGCGACGTCAGGCCGGTACCTGCTGCCGTGCCGGTGCCCAGCAGCGGATGATGTCGCGGACCGAGACGATACCGGCGGGCTCGCCGCGGTCGAGGACGACCAGATGCCGGAAGCCGCCGTGCGCCATGGCGCGGGCCGCCTCCTCCAGGGTCCAGGTCGGGGCGGCGAAGACGACGTCGGTAGTGGTGTGGGCGTGGGTGCGTTCGGTGTCCG
This sequence comes from Streptomyces sp. NPDC005728, assembly GCF_040630895.1. Lineage (NCBI taxonomy): Bacteria > Bacillati > Actinomycetota > Actinomycetes > Kitasatosporales > Streptomycetaceae > Streptomyces > Streptomyces sp. NPDC005728. The sequence continues at coordinate 21,070 of NZ_JBEXYL010000110.1, read as the reverse complement.
GATCCTGGCCGAGGCCGACGGAGTTGAGGATGTCGCGCTCGGTCAGGATGCCGATGCCGCCGGCGTCCGGGTCGAGGACCACGGCAGCACCGACGCGGCGGGCGGACATCAGGGCTGCTGCCTGGCGGAGGGTGTGGTCGGGGCCGAGGGTGAGAACCACGGTGCTCATGGCGTCACGAACGAGCATGGGATGGGCCACCTCCTAAGGGAATCCCCGGAGCTGCGACGGCCTGGCCGGTAGTTCAGGGATTCACAAATTCACAAGTGGGGGGTGCCTTCAGGGTGCCAGGTAAAGAGCGGGTCAACAAGAGGGCGCACGGGGCCAGTTGAGGGCGTGTGCGGGGTTCTCAGGGGGCTCAGTAGCGCTGGTACTGAACTTTGCTCCCGATGGGGTGCGGCGTTGCTCCGCGCCCCGCCTGGGACCTGCATAGTTGCTGCCGATGCTTGTCGTAGTTGGTCGTCGTCGGCCGCCCTCGGACGGCCCACAGACGGCCCCGCTGGTATGCAACGGCAGATTTACAGTCTCCCTCTGCCGCCCCGGTTACTGGCGTCCTGACCTGCACGAGTGCGGTCACAAGCGTGAGTCGGTGCTCGATTCGGCCGCGTGTCGTCCACACAAGTTTGTTCTTCGTCGCGAATCGCGGGCGATCCGGGTGGGTGCGCGGGTACGGTCGGGATGCTGGATCCGACCGTGTTCGAGGGGGCTTTGGTGGCGGGCGGAGAGGCGCAGTACGGAGCTGATGGTGGGGATCACGTCGACTTCCGGGGTGGTTTGTTCAGCGGCCCGGTCACGGGCAAGGGCGACCATCACCACTACTACGGGGCCCGGCGGCCCCCGGCGGCGTGGCCACATCAGGTGGGGGTGATCCCGCCGCGGGCGGGCTCTTTCCAGACCCGCGCCGAAGTGGTTCGGCTGCGTGAGGCACTCGCGGGTGGGCAGGCCGCGGTCCTGGTGGGACAGGACACTGTGCGTGGGCAGGTGCTGTCCGGAATGGGTGGGGTGGGTAAGACCCAGCTGGCCGCCGACTACGCCCGCACTGCCTGGCAGGCCGGTGAACTGGACGTGTTGGTGTGGATCACCGCGAGCAGCGCCACCGCAGCCGCGTCCGGGTATGCGCAGGCCGCCGTGGAGATCCTGGGCGCCGAACCTGCAGACCGGGAAACGGCCGCCCGCGCGTTCCTGGCGTGGCTGGAGCCCAAGGCGAACGCTGCGCCGTGCCGGTGGCTGGTCGTCCTCGACGACGTCACTGACCCCGCCGACCTGAACGGGCTGTGGCCGCCGGCCGGCCCGCACGGTCGGACCCTGGTCACCACCCGCCGCCAGGACGCCGCCCTGGCCGGCCGTCTGATCAAGGTCGGGCTGTTCACCGAGGCCGAGTCCCTGGCCTACCTCACCGCCGCGCTGGGCGCCCGTAGTCGCCTGGAGCCCGACGAGCAGCTCATCGGGCTCGCCCAGGACTTGGGGCACCTGCCGCTCGCGTTGTCGCAGGCCGCTGCCTACCTCATCGATGCCGGCATCAGCGCTTCCGCCTATCGAGCCCTGTTGGCCGACCGTGCCGCCTCGCTGGCCGACGCCGCCCCGGAGGTCCTGCCCGACGGCCAGACCCAGACCGCGGCGGCAGCCTGGTCGCTGTCCGTCGACCGCGCCGATACCCTGCGCCCGGCCGGCCTGGCCCGCCCGATGCTCCAGCTCGCCGCGTTCCTCAGCCCCAACGGCATTCCCGAAACCGTTGTGACCAGCGCTCCCGCCCTCGCCCACCTGACCTGGCATCGCGCCGAGGATGGTTCGCAGGCAACGCCCCAGCACATGTCGCGGCAAGAAGAACGGGACAGGACTCCCGTGTCTGTCACTGCGAATGAGGCGGCCGGTGCTCTGCGGGTCCTGCACCGGCTCAGCCTCATCGACCACACGCCCGCCACACCCCACCAAGCCATCCGCGTCCACCAGCTCATCCAGCGCGCCACCCGTGACGCGCTCACCCCCGACCAGCACGACCGACTCGCCCGCACCGCCGGCGCCGCCCTCACCGCCGCCTGGCCCGTCATCGAACGCGACACCGAACTCGCCCAGGCCCTGCGCGCCAATGCCACCACCCTCACCCGCACCGCCGGAGATGCCCTGTACCAGCCCGACGCGCATACGGTGCTGTACCGGGCCGGACGAAGCCTCGGCGAAGCCGGCCAGGCCACCGCCGCCACAGCCCACTTCCAACGCCTGACCCAGACCACCAGCCACCACCTCGGCCCCGACCACCCCGACACCCTGACCGCCCGTCACGACCTCGCCTACTGGCGCGGGGAGACGGGAGACGCGGCCGGTTCGGCAGCGGCGTTCGAGGAGCTGCTGGCCGACCGAGTCCGGGTGCTGGGTGAGGATCACCCCGACACCCTGACCACCCGCCACAACCTCGCCTGGTGGCGGGGGGAGGCGGAGGACGCGGCCGGTGCCGCAGCGGCGTTCGAGGAGCTGCTGGCCGACGAAGTCCGGGTGCTGGGTGAGGACCACCCCGACACCCTGACCACCCGCCACAACCTCGCCTACTGGCGGGGGGAGGCCGGGGACGCGGCCGGTGCCGCAGCGGCGTTCGAGGAGCTGCTGGCCGACCGAGTCCGGGTGCTGGGTGAGGACCACCCCCATACCCTGGCCACCCGCAGCAACGTCGCCCGGTGGCAGGGGGAGGCCGGGGACGCGGCCGGTGCCGCAACCGCGCTCGAGGAGCTGCTGGCCAATCGAGTCCGGGTGCTGGGTGAGGACCACCCCGACGCCCTGACCACCCGCAATAACCTCGCCCACTGGCTGGGGGAGGCAGGGGACGCAGCCGCTGCCGCAGCCGCCTTGGCCGATCTACTGCCCCACACCGTGCGGGTGCTGGGCGAAGACCACCCCAACATCAGGCACATCCGGGACAGCCTCGCCTACTGGCGGGGGAAAGCGGGAGAAACACCCCGCGTCTGAAGGCTGGCGGGATCCGACGCCGTCCCCGAGCCTGACGGGCTGGTCGCATGGATTGCAAAATATTGGCGTACGCCTACGGTCCCGTTGCCCTCCACGGGTACCGCTCCTCACCCCCTTGTACTACGGCGGCTTTCAAGACCGCCCACCGTTCAATTGGAGCCGACTCCCTGATCTGGACGAGCGCCAGTTCGTCTTAAGAGTATCTGTTCGGGGCGTTCCCATAATGATGGGATCAGCGCCATGAAGAAGATCACGGCGTTAGCGGCAACCGTCCTGACCACGGCAACTCTGCTGTCCGGAGCTGCGTCCACCGCACAGGCCCGACCGCTTCCGGCCGAACCGCACCCATGGGACAAGAGGGTCCACTGCAAGGAAACCGACCCTGCCGAGCGCCACATCGTCACCCGGTTCGGCAATTCTGATTTCGGCTGGAACCACTTCACCCACCGCCACAACATCCGCAACTGTGGGATCATCGACGCCGCCATCCGAGGCGATGTCGACCACGACGACCACCACGGACGCCTGGAATACGAAGGTGTCGCCTTCGAGACCGGCCCCCGCCCGCGGCAGGTCGACTACGTCGTCATCGTCCAGTACACGCGTAAGACCAAGGACGGGATTTACGACGCCGGCCGGGGACAGAAGATCGGCGTCATCAACGCGTTCTGCCGCAACCAGCCCCACAACAAGTGCCCCGAGTGGATGAACCGGTGACAGACCCCGAAGACCGAGAGCAGCAGGCGGCCGTCAGCCGCCTGCTGCTGTACTACCTGAATGCCCCCATCGCTGAAGGCTGCTGGCTGCGTGGCGTCCTGCCCGCCCCCGGAGCCGTACGGATCGCCATCCGCGCCGGAGACGACGAAACCGGCCGGACCTTCCTGTACGAAATCCCCAACGACACGGTGGCGCCCGCCTACATCCCTGGCGTCCTGCGCACAGTCCTGGCCGGCACCCAGTACTACAGCAGCGGCGACATCAGCGACGCCATGGGGATGACGCTCATTCGCCTCCACCCGGAGGACATCCCCCCGCCCCCGGAGCCCGAAGAGGGCCAGGCGCTCACGGTCCTGCGCGCCCTGTCCGACCCCGGCGACGACGAGAACCCCTTTCTGATCGGTTTCCTGATGCACGGCGACGGCCTGATGCGCCTGTACGTGCAAAGACCCGACCGTCCCGGCATCATCGGCGCCGATGTCCGCCTGTCCAACACGCGCACCGCGCTGATCGGCTCGATCCCCACTCTCGTCAGGGAGGCGCAGCACCAACAGTCGGCACCCGACGACCCGCACTGCGATCTCCTCGTAGACCTGACCGACTGGTAGAGCTGCAACTCGGCCTGGTGCTTTCACCCGTGCCGGCAAGCGCCACCAGCTCCTGCCGCACGGCGAGTTCGCTTGGCCCCGACACTCGGACGGATGGAGCACTGGGGGCGGAGTGGCTCAGACCAGGGCGACAACCCTCGGTATGCGTCAGTCTGGCCAAGTCCTGGGAAGGCCTCGGGGGAGATTTTCTACCTGATGCCCCAGAGCAGTCCGGGCTGCGGGGCAGCGCCTCCCTCCTTCGGCAGGGGCCCGCCAAGCACATGAGCTATGGGGCCTCCAGGCCGGGCCTGGGGCCGTGGTCTTGGCTCGGTTATCAGCTCGTCTGGCCGCGTATTGGCGGTATGGGCGCCGATCGCACACGTTATGGGGGGCCAGGGCTGGCCCCGGGTGTGCGCTGCTGTTGGCGTACTGGTTGGCGTTCGCCACAGGTGGTTTGGGTGGGTCCTGATACTCGGTTGCGGTATCGGAACGTAAGGTGCGCCCGTCGCTGCCGCAGAGGTTGCTCTAGTGGGTGTCGCTTACGCGGCCCCGAGTGCATGTCGAGTGACCGACGCCACAGCATCAAGATTCGATGCATGGAACAAGGATCACACGTCCGCCAGGTGTCGTAGGCAATTTCCTCAACCAGCATTCGACATTCCGTGACCGTCTACGGATCAATGCCTCCCCGCAGGGGCAACTCGACAATGCGTTCGCCGGTCGAAACTCTGAAGCTCGACCTGAGGAAGTGCGAACTACGCGTCAAAGAGCAACTCCGCCTCGGAGTTGGCGCTGGTCGTGTCACTCATGGGGCCGTGTTGCCTACGGGACCCGCTAAGCTCTTCTCAACATCTTTCTTGCGGCGCAATCCGCCGATCGGGTCACCCGATCGGGGTCGATCGGCTCCGTGACCGAGAGGAAGGTGCCGCGTATGGAAAACCCGCCGGAAGGCGGGGAGCGTAACAACCGGAAGATCGTCAAGAAGGTATCGGTCTGGCTGATGCTTCAGGCACTGGGTGCCTGGCTGCGGCACCTGATCGACAGCCACCTTTAGACGTGTAAGGCCCCCTGCTGCAACAGAGGGCCTTCCGGGAGTTCACTCCCACACGCTGGCCCTGTGCCCCCGCCTACGGCCTGAGAAACCGTGGAGGTACAGGGCCTCTTTCCTAACCGATATACGTGGACCGCGATCCCTAAACCGTGCGGCCAACGGGCTCTAACATCGCGCTTTTCCGGGAGGTCATCCACCAGTTCTGCCGCTAAAAAACACAGCAGCGCTGGTCAAGCCTCCAGGGAAGGGGACGATGTGAGGCAGCCTCGGCTTCGGATGGTACCCCTAAACTGGTCCCAACGACGAGAAAGAGCACACAGATGGCACGGGGCCTAGCCGATTTCAGCCCCTCTGCGCTGCGTGAGTACCGAATGAACGTCGAGGGGCGTTCTGGGGTGCAAGCGATGAGCGCGGACGCGCTGGCACGCGCTGTGGGGGCCACGAAGGCGCAGATCCTGGCCTACGAGAACGGGCATCGAGTGCCGGACCCGCCGCGAGTACGGGCTCTCGCCCGGGCGCTGAAGGTTCACCCGTGGCAGCTCATGAACTTTGACGTACACAACTCGTGGACGCTTGCAGACTATCGACGCGGTGCCGGCCTGCGTGCCCAAGACGTGGTGAGCCTTCTTGGGATCTCTCCCAAGAACTATCGAAGGTTCGAGAGCGAGGGCATCGTCCCTAGCCGTCGCCCCCGGTTTGTTGACGAGGTCGCCGCCGTACTAGGCCTGCCTCGCAGGCTGTTGGAGGGGGCCATTGACCAGGCGCCAGCAGTGCAGCGTCGTCAGGCTCGCGCATTTGAACTGGTCGTGGCCATGGCTGAGCGCTATGTACCCAGACCCGGCCCCTGGCGCGGGCCTGCCCTCGATGACCCGAATCTGATCGAATTGGCCGCATCCTACGGCCGCCCCGTGCAGCGCATACGCCGTGTTCTCACATATGAGCTAGGCGAACTGCGGCAGAAGCAGGTGCGTGCCCAGCGCGAGCGCGTCATCGCGGACTATGACACCGACCGTCATCGGCAGACCGGTGCACGGCATGCCACAGAGCGTTGGAATGAGGTGTTCGATAGAATACTCGTTCGTATACCTCGGCGCCTGGAGCAGTTTCACCGTACGGCTCAGCCGTCAGATGTCTGGCAGTTCCTGGTCGACCTCTACAACGTAGATGCGTCGACGCGCTCTGACGCCGGCGTCTGGGCGGTCATGAAATTTCTTTGCTCGGATCCCGAGGTGCTGCCGACCCACCTTGTCCAACGGCACACCGTCGAGGACGTGGAGGTCTGCCGTCTTTCCACCGCGGGGGCAAGTCACGTCAATCTGTTCGGTGGTCTGTATGCAGCGCTCTACCCGGGCGTCCGCCGCCCTCTCCGAGCCACCTCTCGCGGGGGTGCGAAGACGCGTAGTCCCGGCGGACCAGAGACATTCTCGCTGTCCAACCAGCCCGAGCGCCTGGTGATTCCACAGCCACTCCTTGAATCTGCGCGCATCGTGGCCGCGGACACCAAGAGCGCTTTCCCCTTCAGGCTCAGTGCCAGGTACTACCTCATGGTGGGCACCAACTCGCTGTCGCTGGTTCACGCAGACGAGGCACTACCCATCGATGGCCGGGACTGAGTGCCACATCCCCCACAGCCGCAACTTGCACGGTCACCTCGTTGCACAGCCCCATGCCCGCCCCGGCACCTCCTGATCGGGCTCTTGCCCCTGGTCATGCACGTGGTCGCCTGGTGTCCGGCACCTTCAAGGTGATTCGGGTGCCGGACGACGGGGCGCACTACGGTCGGTGTCATTCAGGTGCGAAGGCTGCGGCTACTTCTGGCCGCTGTACACGGGCCAGGCCGTCCCGATCGACTCCTGGCGCTCGCGGATGTGGCTGGATACCTGGGTCTAGCTGGATAGACGCATCGCGAGGGCAGGGCCGTCGGCCGTGCCGTCGTGGTCGTTGGCGGTCACCGTTGGCCGCCCTCGGACGGCCCAGAAACGGCCCGGATGTGGCCCCCGGCAGATTTACAGCGGGCTAAGTCCACCATACTTGACCTGCAGGTTTGCCCCTGCGTGGCGCTGCTGGAGGATGCCTGGGGGAATCAGTTCCTGTTCCAGGTCTGCTGCGTGTCGCGAACAGCCGGTGGCCGGGGTGGGTGCGCGGGTACGGTCGGGGTGCTGGATCCGACCGTGTTCGAGGGGGCTTGGGGTGGCGGGCGGGGAGGCGCGGTACGGCGCTGGTGGTGGGGACCACGTCGAGTTCCGTGGCGGTTTGTTCACCGGCCGGGTCACGGGCAAGGAAATCCACCACCACTACGGAGCCCGGCGGTCCACGGCCGCGTGGCCGCATCAGGTGGGGGTTATCCCGCCGCGGGCGGGCTGTTTCCAGACCCGGGCCGAAGTGGTCCGGTTGCGTGAAGCGCTCGCGGGTGGCCGGTCTGCTGTCCTGGTGGGGCAGGACACTGTGCGTGGGCAGGTGCTGTCCGGGATGGGTGGGGTGGGCAAGACCCAGCTGGCCGCCGACTACGCCCGTACTGCTTGGCGGGCCGGTGAGCTGGACGTGTTGGTGTGGATCACCGCGAGCAACGCCACCGCAGCTACATCGGGGTATGCGCAGGCCGCCGTGGAGCTCCTGGGTGCCGACCCCGCGGACCGGGAGACGGCCGCGCGCGCGTTTTTGGCCTGGCTGGAACCCAAGGCGAACGCGACGCCGTGCCGGTGGCTGGTCGTACTCGATGATGTCACCGACCCGGCTGACCTGAACGGGCTGTGGCCGCCGGTCGGCCCGCACGGCCGGACCCTGGTCACTACCCGCCGTCAGGACGCCGCCCTGGCCCTGGCCGGCCGTCTGATCAGGGTCGGGCTGTTTACCGAGGCTGAGTCCCTGGCCTATCTCACCGCCGCGCTGGGCGCCCGTGAGCGTCACGAGCCCGACGAACAGCTCGCCGCGCTCGCCCAGGATTTAGGGCACCTGCCGCTCGCGTTGTCGCAGGCCGCTGCCTACCTCATCGATGCCGGAATCAGCGCCGCCGCCTACCGGGGGCTGCTGGCCGACCGCGCCATCCTGCTCGACGACGCCGCCCCGGAGGTCCTGCCCGACGGCCAGACCCAGACCGCGGCGGCAGCCTGGTCGCTGTCCGTCGACCGCGCCGACACCCTGCGCCCGGCCGGCCTGGCCCGCCCGATGCTCCAACTCGCCGCGTTCCTCACCCCCAACGGCATCCCCGAAACCGTCCTGACCAGCACTCCCGCCCTCGCCCACCTGACCCGGCACCGCAAGACTCCCGTGTCTGTCACCGCGGCCGAGGCGGCCGGTGCTCTGCGGGCGCTGGACCGGCTCAGCCTCATCGACCACACCCCCGCCACCCCCCACCAAGCCATCCGCGTCCACCAGCTCATCCAGCGCGCCACCCGTGACACGCTCACCCCCGACCAGCACGACCAAATCGCCCGCACCACCGCCGACGCCCTCACCACCGCCTGGCCCGCCATCGAACGCGACACCGAACTCGCCCAGGCCCTGCGCACCAATGCCACCACCCTCACCCGCACCGCCGGAGATGCCCTGTACCAGCCCGACGCGCATACGGTGCTGTACCGGGCCGGACGAAGCCTCGGCGAAGCCGGCCAGGTTACGGCCGCCACAGCCCACTTCCAACGCCTGACCCAGACCACCAGCCACCACCTCGGACCCGACCACCGCGACACCCTCACCGCCCGCAGCAACCTCGCCCGGTGGCGGGGGGAGGCGGGAGACGCGACCGGCGCCGCAACCGCGGTCGAGCAGCTGCTGGCCGACCGGCTGAGCGTGCTAGGTGAGGACCACCCCGACACCCTGACCACCCGCAACGACCTCGCCCGGTGGCGGGGGGAAACGGGAGACGCGGCCGGCGCCACAGCCGCGTACGAGCAGCTACTGGCTGACCAGCTGCGGGTGCATGGCCCGGACCACCCCGCCACGCTGGCTGCCCGCCACAACCTCGCCTACTGGCGGGGGGATACGGGAGACGCGGCCGGCGCCACAGCCGCGTACGAGCAGCTACTGGCTGACCAGCTGCGGGTGCATGGCCCCGACCACCCCGCCACGCTGACCGTCCGCGGCAACCTCGCCTACTGGCGGGGAGAGGCGGGGGACGCGGCTGGCGCCGCGGCCGCGTACGAGCAGCTACTGGCCGACCGAGTTCGGGTGCAGGGAGAGGACCACCCCGACACCCTGACCACCCGCAGCAACCTCGCCAGTTGGCGGGGGGATACGGGAGACGCGGCCGGTGCCACAGCCGCGTACGAGCAGCTACTGGGCGACCGAGTTCGGGTTCTGGGTGAGGACCACCCCGCCACGCTGACCACCCGCAGCAACCTCGCCTACTGGCGGGGAGAGGCAGGAGACGCAGCCGGTGCCACAGCCACGTACGAGCAGCTACTGGCTGACCAGCTGCGGGTGCAGGGCCCCGACCACCCCCACACCCTGACCACCCGCCACAACCTCGCCTACTGGCGGGGAGAGGCAGGAGACGCAGCCGGCGTCACAGCCGCGTACGAGCAGCTACTGGCTGATCAGCTGCGGGTGCAGGGCCCCGACCACCCCGACACCCTGACCACCCGCAGCAACCTCGCCTACTGGCGGGGGCATACGGGAGACGCGGCCGGTGCCACAGCCGCGTACGAGCAGCTACTGGCCGACCGAATTCGGGTTCTGGGTGAGGACCACCCCCACACCCTGACCGCCCGCAGCAACCTCGCCTACTGGCGGGGGAAGGCGGGAGAGCCACCCCGCGCCTGAAGGCCGACGGGATCCGACGCCGTCCCCGAGCCTGACGGGCTGGCCGCACGAGTTGCGGGGTATTGGCGTACGCCAACGGTCCCGTTGCCCTCCACTAGCGCCGCTCCTCACCGCCATGCACTACGGCGGCTTTCAGGGACCGACCAGTGATCGCAGCGCAGGCTGGCTCTGACGTGCCCAAACGCATTGTGAGGGTGGGCGATAGAACACCACCTGGCCGGCCGAGATGGCTTTGAAGGTGCTGCCGACGCAGCGGCAATCGGTGGTGCCGTGACAGGGCCCGCTGTGTAGCCCTGGAAGGTCTCGCCCAAGACGCGCCAGCTGCTGCACGCCGCCTCGTCCGAACCATCACTCAGGAAACGGTCACAGCGTCGCTCCTACCCGCAAAAGTGTTCGCGGTTGTCGCCCGAACGTGCTGGGTAAACGGCCTGAGGGGGTAAGTATGGCCAGTGCTGCACAAGCGGATCAGGGCGGACCCGAGCCGGATCAGGGCGGACCCGAGCCGGATCAGGGCGGACCCGAGCCGGATCAGGACGGACCCGAGCCGGATCAGGACGGACCCGAACAGGTTGCTAGACAACACGCAGGGCTCAGCGCATGGGGAACACTCCTTGCTGGAATAGCGGCCTTCCTCACGCTCTTCACGGCGTGTGTTTCGACGTACGTAGCGTTCGCAACCTACAAACATGGGCAGCGGCAGGATGTCGAGAAGCAAGAGGAGGAGAGTGCTGATTTCGCTTACCGGGTTTTGGTTAGCGAGGTAGGGGCCCTCTCAAGTACCGGTAAAGAAATGAAACTACAGGTCGAGAATAGAAACCTGTATCCCATTGGCGACCTCGGATTGCGGGTATGGGCATTGCCGAAGGTGGAGGTGAATCCTTCTGATCGGTTGAGTGATCCCACTAAGCCTCAGGTTGTTGATGATTTCATCTTTGGCCCTTCGGTTGTACCCGCGTGTGCGCGTTTGACGTTTGATGTGGCGGCTGAGGTGACGGACGATGGTGGTCGCGAGTACTTCGGCATGGTCTTCGCTGTGGCCTACTTCACTGATCGACATGGTGCGGGCTGGGTCTCTCATCACGGCGCACTTTTCCAAAGGGGAAGTTCAGAGGATCTGCTGGGAGTTCCGTCGCTTTCGAAAGACCCTTTCAGTGGCGAGAAGATCAGATATGATGTCACTCGCGTTCGTGACGTGAGGGGTAAAACCGAAAAGGCAGATAACTGCAAATGAGTGCCCGCTTTTTGAACTCTCCTTGTCTCGATTGGAGTGTAGGGGGAAACGTCAGGAGAAGAAAATCCGAGCCCGCTGTGAAGATCAAAAATGCCAGCCTTGATGCAAAGGTGCTCTTCATCGGACCGTGTGGACCCTCGCGTCCTCGTGAACAAGACACAGGCTCTCAACTCCTCGCCTCGGTCTCGTACGTCGGGACATGGGACCGCAAGAAGGGTCGGCACCTAGCGGGCTTCCATGCGGTCAGCTGCTTCGCGGGGCTCCACCCGAGCGAGGCTGTGGGCCTTAGGAGGGCTGATTGCTTCCTCCCGGAGAAAGGGTGGGGTGTTTTGACGCTTCACGGCACGCATCCCGTGTCGGGCAAGCAATGGACAGACAGTGGAGAGTGATACGACACGCGCGGCCTGAAGTCGAGGGAGGCTAAGGACTTGGCGGCCGTCCTTACGATCTGCGGCACACGTGCCTCACAACGTGGCTCAACGCGGGAGTGCCTCTGGCCGAGGCTGCGAGGCGAGTGGGTAAACTCGCCAGAGGTGGTTCACCGCGTCTATGAGGGGTGCATCTACGACCAGGAGAAATTCATTAACAAGAAGATAGAGGACGAGCTCGATCGGCCCGAGTGAGGCATTGTCAGATGTCAAATATCGCCTGTCCGCTGCAAGCGCCAGAACCGGCAGGTATCCATGGGGGATAGATGCTCAACCGAAACCTGGTCGCGATGCTCCGGTCTCACGAAAAGAGACTTGCTGCTGCGCTCGAAGAGAGTCGAAGCTCCTTCAAGCATGCTGGACTTCGCGGCGATGTCGTAGAGTTCGCCTTCCGTGACTTTCTCGATCAACACTTGCCTCGCCATTTTACGGTGGGAACCGGTGAGGTATTGGACTTGAGCGACCAGACGTCCAGTCAGACAGATGTCGTGGTCGCAAACATCGATCAGCCATTTCGGAGCGGTCTCCATGAACCTGGTGTATTTCTAATCGAGGGAGTCGCCGCAGCTGGGGAGATCAAGTCAGCGCTAACCATCAAAGATCTGGATGATTCCTTGAAGAAGGGGGCGCTCTTCAAGCGGCTCCGGAATCGCCACACGGCAGGTGAGCTGCTGACTGCGGGTGAATCGGACCTTGCAAGGTTCCATGAATGCCCGCCTTACTTCCTCTTCGCGTTCGAGAGCGTGGTTGCAACGGAGACGCTCATGAAGAAGTTGAACGAGGCACCTCTAGTCTCGGGGCCTGATGGTGCTGGCCCCTTGCTGCGGCCACTCGATGGTGTGTTCGTCTTGGGGCGGGGGAGCGCTGTCGACTACGGAGACGGGCAGGGTGCCCTGCAATGGCGTGCCGCTGCTCCTGACGGAGGAGTGGGGGCCTCGGTACCTGGCTGGATGTGGCGAGACACCGACACAGTGATTGCCGAGTTTCTGATCTGGTTGGGTGCTGTCACGCCGCGACAGGTGAGGTTCAGCCCGGTCGCGGTGCACTACCTCATCCGGCACATGCAGACGCTGCAGGCCGGCATGGCGGACGGCGAGTAGTTCCGGAAGCGCACCGTCTATCGCAGGTCCATCGTGATCAGTGAGCTTCTTCCCTGCAGGTCACCAGCGCCCAGGTGTCCAACCGGGCCATTCAGCGCGATGAGACACCGGGCCCACCCCACCTCATGGCCGCCCCCTCATACGACCAGTAACCCGGGTCGGTACCTCCGATCGCAGCTGGTCACGTCCGCGGGAGTGGTGTATCGACGGCCACTCGGTGATCTCGTTTTGAGGCTATGCGGTGAGTTCGGTGGGCAGGGCGGTCTCGTCGGCTTCTGACTCGATCGGGTGGAGGCGGGCCTTGGCGAGGAGGTCGAGTCCCATGTAGCGGCGGGCCTCGGTCCATTCGTCGTTCTGCTCGGCCAGCACCGCGCCGACCAGCCGGATCAGGGCGGTGCGATCGGGGAAGATGCCGACCACGTCGGTGCGACGGCGGATTTCCTTGTTCAGCCGCTCCTGCGGATTGTTCGACCAGATCTGCCGCCAGATCTCGCGCGGGAACGCGGTGAAAGCCAGCAGATCGTGCTGGGCGGCATCGGAGCGCACCAAGTTCAAGCACTGGGTCGACGCCGACAAAGACGGCTGCACCACGCGAGCCGAGGTGCTCAAGGCCGAGGCCGTGACCGCACCTGAGCAGGGCCCGAAGTGCGCCCTCACCGGCGGCCAGTGGTACTCGCCATACGACGACAAGTACATCCAGGGGCCGAGCGGCCTCGACATCGACCACCTGGTCCCGCTCGCCGAAGCCTGGGACTCCGGCGCCTCGGCGTGGACAGCGAAGGAACGAGAGGCCTACGCCAACGACCTCGGCGACGACCGCGCCCTGATCGCAGTCTCCGCAGCCTCCAACCGATCCAAGGCCGACCAGGACCCGACCACCTGGCTGCCACCGGCCAAGGACTACCGTTGCCAGTACGCTACCGACTGGGTCGCAGACAAGACCCGCTGGGGCCTGAGCATCGACACAGCCGAGCAGACCGCAATCTCCGATGTACTCCGCCACTGCCCGGACGCCCCGATCACCGTCACCCTGGCCAGGTAACCCGTCAATGAAGCTCCTGCCCCCACTCGGTAGGCAGGGGCTTCATCGCCGTACGTCCTCGGCGGACGAGACCGGATTCCGGGCCCGGTCAGACCACGATGAGACCACAACTCTCCACTCAGTCGACGGTCTCAGCCCCTCCGCAGCAGTCGCCAGTCGTGCGATTCTTGCGACTGTGACGGGAGACCAGAGAGGAGAGCGAGTGTCGCAGCAGGCCAGTCCTCGGGGGACCTTTCTGAAGATCGCTGACGCGTTGAAGTCCCGGATCGAGGCGGACCCGGACATGACAGAACTTCCGTCTGCTGTTGATCTCATGCGTGACTACAAGATCTCGCGCGGGGTCGCCCTCCGCGCCTTCGGTGTGCTCCAGCAGGACCGCGTTGCCGAACCGGTGCCAGGCGGACGGTGGCGTGTCGTACGAGCGGGGGAGCGAACCGACCCGCGGCCGCTGGAACAGCAGATCGCAGACATCATCATGGATGAAGGCTTCCAAGAGGGCGCAGCGTTCCCCAGCGCTTCCGCTTTGGCTGACCGGTTCGGAGTCTCGCGGCCCACAGTGACAAAGGCCTTGGATAAACTGGAGGCTGCCGGCGTGCTGGCGAGTGGAGGGCAGGGCAGGGTGCGGACGGTCCGCGCCGTGCCGAATCGAGAGGAGCGTTCGTAGCTTGTCGGAGCTGACGGAGTGGGCCTATCCCCTCGCCGAATCGCTACTCGCCGAGCCGCTACCACGCCGGTGGCGCCATTCGCAGGGCGTGGCCGAGCGGGCGCGCGCCATTGCGCCCATCCTCGAGGAGGACGCGGAGTTGCTGGAAGCCGCGGCAGTGCTGCACGACATCGGATACTCACCCGACCTGGCCAAGACGGGCTTTCACCCGCTGGACGGCGCTCGATACCTGCGTGAGGTGGCACGGGCTGACGAGAGGGTTGTACGGCTCGTTGCGCACCACTCGTGCGCGTGGATGGAGGCCGAAGCGCGCGGGCTCCGAGAGGAGCTGGAGACCGAGTTCCAGCGCGAGACTCCCGAACTCACGGACGCTCTCTGCTTCTGCGACATGAACACCACGCCGGAGGGCACCCCGACGAACCCCGTGGACCGCGTGAACGAGATCGCCGGCCGCTACGGGCCGGAGAGTCTCATCGGCACATTCATCCGCCGCGCCGAACCGGAGATCCTGGCGAGCACTGCACGCGTCCTCGAACGGCTCGCCGTCACCAAAGGTCAGCCGATGTAGGGAGCCGTCCGCGTCCGGTCTATCGCGTGCTCGATCCTGAGCTGCATGGTTGGGTGAATGTCGTACTGAGGCAGGTCCGTTGGGTCCACCCAACGGACCTGTGTCGTCTCGTTGCTCGTACGCAGGTCACCGCCGACCGGCCGCGCACGGAAGCACATGCTGAACTGCTGCCGGACCTCACCGTCGTCGTACTGAAGGACGTGCCCGGGGTCGGTGTAGATACCGGTGAGTTCGCTGACTTCGACCTTGATCCCAGTCTCTTCCCAGACCTCACGTACGACGGTGTCGCTGATGAACTCGCCCGCATCGTGCCCCCCGCCGGGAAGTGCCCAGCGACCGTTGTCGGAGCGTTTGATCAACAGGACTTGTCCCGCTGCGTTCTGCACGAACGCCACGACAGACGGCACCACCGAGTTGGCCGGCGGGGCGGCAGGGTCGTTGTAGTAGTCAACGCGTCCCATGCTCAGGCTCCCTTAAAGTCCGCTTCCGTTGCCTGGCGTGCACCACCCCAGGTTTGTTCGATGCTATTCGCGTACGTGTCGAACAGTCCGCCGCCCGGCAGTCTCCGGAGGTGGAGTACGGGGGCCAAGTAGGCCGCAACACCATAGACGTGGGTGTTGACCAGGATCTCGTCATCTGCGCGGTAAAGGGAGTTGTAGAGCGTCGCGTCGTGCAGGCGGAACCGGATCTCGGGGTGGCTCTCGAACAGCGGGCGGTAGTTGATCAGGGCATTGCGAATCTTGCCGTCCATGATGCCGTGCCCCTCATCGATGCCGCGCTGCTTCACCGCAGCGCAGTTCGGATCACCGAGCAGGATCCGCACCTGGGTCTGCCCCATGGCGCCGCCCGCCTCCACTTTCCGCCGGAGCAGGTCAAGGAACTGGGGATCCTCTGACAGGAACAACCCTGAGTACACAAGGACGTCCAGATACTGCTCAGCGCGCCCATACATCTCGCGCCACAGGCCGGTCGGAACCATGTGGCGGTGCGGGTAGACGTTGACGATCTCCGCTTTACTCAGGTCCGCCGCGCTCTCCACCGCCCGACTGTCGTTCCACAGGGTCGTCACGTCCACCTGGAGTTCCGCCGCCGTCGCGTATTGGTGACGCCGGTACGGCACCTTCCCCTGCGTTATCCATCGTTCGATCGTCTTCGGGTTTACCTGGATCTTGTCGGCAAGCTCCTGCACGGTCATGCCCCGAGCCAACAGGGCTGATCTCAAACGTTCGTTGGACATCTGCACCCCCGATGGGACGTCTAGGGACTTCTCGAAGGTAGCCAGAACTCCCAAAGCTGTCCACGGACGGGGTGCACAACTCCCCTGATCTGCAGTGATTCTGATGGTGCGCCAAGAAGTCTGCGGTGCAAGACCAAGAGGTTCCGCCGATGTGCTTGACGGAACACTATGCAGTACCTGTAAAACAGGTACTGCATCAGCTGGATGATGGCTCGGCTGGCCAGCGGCTTCGTGCCACATGTGCTTGACCTGCAAGAACCGCACCACGAGGAACCCCGCCGGATCCGCTTACACGCGGTTCGAGCGGTAGGGGAGACGTAGAAGTCCGTCGTCTTCACGGAGTGATCGGTGTCATCGGCTAAGCCGTTGGTCTGACCCTCGGGCGTGGACCCGGGGACTGGATCGCGGGGATCCCGGTGGTTGGGCTGCACCCGGTCCATGACACCCGGAAGGGAGGGCGCATCCACTCAGCGAGTGACGACTGAGTGGCGCGGTGACCGCGCGCCGGCCAAGCGGAAGGGAGCAAGGCGCGTACGGAGCCGCGAGACGACAGTGACGGGCTTCCCGTCACTCGTCATGCGGGCAGGGCGCCGGCGTCACGTCGGTGGCCTGCCCGTTTGATGAGGACTTTCGCAGGACCCACCCGCACCGCATCCGGTGCGGTTCCTTTCCCATGGCGCGCGCCCCGTAGAGGCACCTCCGGGCGCGTTCGTGCCGCTCCACTGTGAGGAGAGACCTCCATGAAGTACATCGTTGCCGGCCATCAGGCCGTCACCGACGCGGAGTTCGCCGAACTGGCACTCGGCACCCCTGTTGAACTGTGGCTCGGCGTCGAGAACGAGAGCGACGAGGAGCGCGCGGCCCGCCTGGACGCGGCACGCGACATCCTCGCCGACCCCGAGTACCGCGACCTGCCCGACGACCTGATCCGCCTGGCCGCACAGGTGGTCGAGGACCACCCGGACCTGTTCAACGTGGTCCCGCTGACCCGCCCTTCCCACCGCCACACGGCGCGCAAGGGGGTGGCGGCATGAGCGACAGTCTGACGCTGGCCGACTTGTCCGTCCCGCTGCGAGCGCTGCGCCTGCTGGCCGTGGACTTCGGGCACCTGGCGGCGCCCGCCGCGCACGTGACCCCCATTTGGCCCGACCGGCTGGAGCTGGACTTCCACGACGACCTGGCCGGATTCGAGGCTTGGCGCGACGCGCTGGGCATCGCCCCCGACGCGGTCACCCACGGCACGCAGAGCGACGGCCGTACGCGCGTCCTGCGCACCATGACTGAGTACGGCGGCGCGAAGCTGGAGCTGATCGGCTACGGCCGAATTCCCGACCCGGAGCTGACCGGAGCGGCGGCCTGATGTCGGGAGCGTTCGGCCAGTGCTTCGACCCGACCGGAACCCGCTACGGCATCCCCACCTACCCCTGGCGCCTGGCCCCGGACGGCCTGGCCACCCGCCGCCAGCTTCGCGCCCGCGGCTTACGGCCCGGTGGGCAGCCGATCGCGGCGCAGGTGATGCGGCTCAACCGGCGCTCCGGAGGCGTCCGGGTCGGCTACCTGTACCGGATCGACCGCGCCAAGGCCGTCCGTCCGATGACCTCCCGCAGGTGGGGCGCGCTCGCGCTGGCGATGCTCGCCCGGCGCACCTGCCCCCGCTGCCGACTCGATGTCGGCTACTGCATCCCGCGCTCGCACGGAATGTGCGGGATGTGCATCGCTGCCGAGGAACAGCGCACTCCCTGAATCCCCCGACGACAGGAAGAGACCTGATGAACGACGTGCAGGAACGCCCCCTGAGCAGGGGGCAGGCGGTGGTACTGAGTGCCGCCGCGGTACCCATGGTCACGTTCGGTGGCATGGGGGCGTGGGGCACCTACAGCAACATCACCAGCGTGTTCCACCGCTCCGCCACCGCGCTCGGTGTCGTGGCCGCGGGTGAGGGCGCAACGCTGGTTCTCGCGCTGGTCCTGGTGGGGCTGACCATGCTGGGCCAGTCCTCCCCGACGGCCGTGCGCATCGGGCTGTGGACGCTGCCCGCGGTGGCCTCCCTGACCGGCGCCGCGGTCGCCAAGACGACCACAGAGGCGGTGGTGTTCGCCGTCACCCCGATGGCCATGTGCGTGGCGGCCGAGGGCATGGGCTTGCTGGCCCGCCGGATCGTGGTCTACCGCACCGGCGTCGACGCCGAAGCCCAGCGCCGCAACGCCACGGTCATGCAGCGGCTCGCCTACCACCGGGCCCGCGCCGCCAACCACCCCGAAGACAAGGCCCGCAACAAGTCGGAGCTTCAGTCGTGGAAGCTCGCGCAGAAGGCCGGCGTGGGTGACGCTCTGCTCGGGGCCCACCTGGTCGACGTGCAGCGCGAGCGGATGACAGCCGGCGCGGACGCGGCCCTTGCGGGCATGTTCGCCCTGCCCGTCACGGCCCCCGCCCCGGCCGTGACGGCCGCTCCCGAGCCGCTCGCTATCGAGGTTGCGGACGAGGAGCGCGTCACACCCCCCGTGACGGAGGAAGACACGCAGGTCACGCCCGAATTCGAGACTGTGCCACCGGAGCCCGTCACGCCCGTGACGGCACCCGTCACACCGCCCGCGACGCTGGAGGAGATCGCCGCCGTGGCCGGCGTGCCTACCCCACGGTCCGGGGAACCGCTGACCGATGCACAGCTCGTGGCCGTCCTGCGGCACCTGCGCTACGCCGACGACCCGCCGCTGTCCTACCGCCAGGCCGTGGCCGCCTTCCGTGAGGCGGGGTTCGTAGGCGGTGAGCAGCGCGTGCGCCGCGCGTGGGGCTCGCTGATGTCCCACGAAGAATCTGACGCCTGAACCGGCGTCCGGCACCACCAATGAGGGCCAGCCCACTGCAATTGGGCTGGCCCTCGTTGCGACTGCCGGAAGCAGTCGAGCACCAGTGAAGCAGACCCGGTGAGCCCCGGCGAGCGGCACCTTCGCAGACCCGGAGAGCAGACCCGGAGAGCAGGCCTCACCGCCCCTGCGGGCGCCGTCCGGCAGGGCACACCGCTTTCATCTCCACTGAACCAGAAGGGAACTTCCCTGGTGAACCGCACATCCCTCGCGCGTCACCGCCTCACTCAGCTCGCCGCTGCCGCAGTGTCCACGGCCTTGGCCGCGGGCATCGGGGTACGCCTGGCCAGCTACGGCGTGCCCCTCACGCTGCTGATGGGCTGCTCCCTGTCGTGCCTGGCCACCTTCACCGCCCTGCTGTTCCGGGTGGTCGATGCGCTGTCCACGACCCTGCACCGGTGCACGCAGCCGGGCTGCGACTTCCAGGTGCGCCTGACGCGCGCGGACGCTGCCGAGTGCCGGCGGTGGCAGGAGATCGCCGCCAGTCACCCGCACCGCGCCGTTTAGCAGCGCACCTCAGCCCCTTGTTGGCAGGCCCGGCCAGCACTTTCCACGGCCCTGGCCGGGCCCAACTCCCCAAGAGGAGTGCACTCAGCATGACGGATCTGAGCACAGAGCCGGTAGCCGTCCAGGCTGCCCCGATACCGCCCTCCCCGCCGCCCGAGACTGCGCCTGCTCCGGCGAAGGCCGCCGACGGTGTGGAGCACACGCCCGGTGGCTGGCCGGTCGTTCCGCTCGCCCTGTCCGGGGCGAACACGACCGTGGGCATGGTCGCCGCCGCCTCGCTGGCCAGCGGCCCAGTCGCCGCCGTGGCCGCAGCCACCAGCGCCGCGGTCCTCGGCACGGTCGCCGCCGTCCGCTCCCGCAGGCCCAACCCCCGCCGTGACGCACGGCGAGCCGTAGCCCGCGCTGCGGGCCGTACGGCTGCTCGGGCCGCTGGCCTGCGCAGCACCGGGATAGGAAGCCGGACAGGTGGCCGCTCGCCGGTCTCCCGGGCTGGTGGTGCTGGTGGCCGCTCGGGTCGGGTGCCGGGCCAGCAGCAGCGTGGAACCGGCCCGGCTACCCGCCGCGCTGGCACGGCAGCAGGCGGAAGCACGCGAAGCCGTGCCGGTCACGGCGCTACGAAGCCCACGACCGGAGCAACGGGCTGGATGAGTGGCCGGGTTGGGCAGGTCAGGGCGCTGCGGGCGGCGCAGCAGGCTGCGGCGGGCTCGCGGGCCGGGCAGCGGGCACAGACCACCGCGGCTCGCCGCGCGGTCGCCGATGCCCGCCGCAACGCCAAGACCAGCGGCGGTGCCGGTCTCACCAGCCGTGCCGGACGGCGCAGCCTGGCAGGCCGCACCCTCGGAGCAGCGGCACGCAAGACCCGCGGCATACGGGATGCAGCGATCGCCAAGAATCGTGCCGCCCGTGACCGCAAGGCCGCCGCCACGGTCACAGCGCAGCGCGGCACGGTCCGTAAGGCACCCCCGCGGCGGGCGGCCCGAAAGGCGCTGCGCGGGTCCGCAGCCCGCTTCCAGGGACGCCGGCTGCTTGCCGCCCTGCTCTCCCTGCCCGCCAGGGTGCTGGGCTGCCTGACCACGCCGATCGGCCGGAAGTTCGGCATCGGCTGGCTGATGCATCCCGGGCGGCGCCTGTACCGGCGCCTGGTCGCGGCCGCGGCCGCGCAGCACACCGGCAGGGACGCGACGATCCGCCAGCAGCTCGGCCAGCAAGAAGCCGCCGCGGACGCCGAAGCAGCCCAGGACGCCACCGACGGCATCGGTGAGCACGTCCAGCGGCCCGCCGCACAGATCCCCACCACACCCACCATCCCCACCACTTCGCAGGTCAGTGAAGGAGTGCACGTGTCCGGTTTCCGCTT